>CAYMSE010000171.1:0-5142 GCA_964392935.1 uncultured Oleiharenicola sp. | reverse complement strand
CTCGTTGTCCTTGAAGGTGCGGGCGGCATAGGCGGCGACGGCCGCGAGGCCCAGGAACGGGAGTGTCGGCATGCCCGGCATGAGGCCGAACACCGCCATGCAGGCGGCGGCGAGCTTGAGGGCGCGGGGGTAGCGGACGATCTGGCCGGTGATCTGCTGGCCGAGGTTGTTGTTGTCGGCGGCGCGGGTGACGAGCAGGCCGGCGCCGATGGAGATGATCAGCGCGGGGATCTGGGAGACGAGGCCGTCACCGATGGAGAGCAGGGTGAACTTCTGCAGCGACTCGGACAGCGAGAGGTCCATCTGCAGCACGCCGATGGCGAAGCCGCCGAGGATGTTGACGAGGGTGATGAGGATGCCGGCGACGGCGTCGCCGCGCACGAACTTCGACGCACCGTCCATCGCGCCGTAGAAATCGGCCTCCTTCTGCACCTTGAGGCGGCGCTGGGTGGCGGTGACCTCGTCGATGATGCCGGCGTTGAGCTCGGCATCGATGGCCATCTGCTTGCCGGGAAGGGCGTCGAGGGTGAAGCGGGCGCTCACCTCGGCGATGCGGCCGGCGCCCTTCGTGATGACCACGAAATTGATCAGGACGAGGATGATGAACACCACCGCGCCGACGATGTAGTTGCCCTGGATGACGAAGTGGCCGAAGGACTCGATGATCTCGCCGGCGTAGCCGTGGGCCAGGATCTGGCGGGTGGAGCTGATGTTGAGCGCGAGGCGGAAGAGCGTCAGCGCCAGCAGCATCGTCGGGAACGCGGAGAACTCGGGCGGCTCCTTGATGTAGACGATGGCCAGCAGGACCAGCAGCGAGAGCCCGATGTTGAGCGCCAGCAGCACGTCAATGAGGAACGGCGGCACCGGCATCACCAGCAGCATCACCGTGCCGAACAGGCCGAAGGCGAACAGCAGGTCGGCGCGGGCCAGGAGGCGGGTGATGGAACTGGAGGAGGAGACGGGCATGAAACTTACGATTTATGAACTACGACTTATGATCTCGGGCGGCGGGGTTCGGCGGTTTGGGCAGTCATCAGTCGTACGTCATCAAGGCAGCGGTGCTCAGGCGGCCAGGCGGCGGGCCTTCAGCTGGTGGAAGTAGAAGCGGTGCGTGCGGTAGACCACGGCGAGGATCTCGGCCACGGCCTGGTAGAGTTCGGGCGGGATGCCCTCCCCCACCTCGCCCATCGCGAACAGCAGGCGGGCGACCGGCTTGTTCTCGACCATCGGCACGCCGTGCTCGGCCGCGAGGGCCTTGAGGCGCTGCGCGAAACGGTTCTCGCCCTTCGCCAGCACGACCGGCGCCTTGTCCTTGCCGCGCTCGTACTTGAGGACGACCGCGTAGTGGGTCGGGTTGGTGACGACGACGTCGGCGGTGGCGACCGAGGCGAGCATCTGCTTCTGGAGGAGCCGGCGGGCCATGCGGCGCATGGCGGACTTCACGTGGCCGTCGCCTTCCTGGTTCTTGTGCTCCTCCTTCACCTCCTCGCGCGTCATCATCATGTCCTGGCCGGTCTTGTACTTCTCCCACGCGTAGCTCAGCGCGGCGATGACGCCGAGGGACAGGAGCAGGCGGCTGAAGAAGCTCAGGGCGGCGTTGTTGATGAAGGTGCCGAGGTAGCTGGCCTCGACCGGCGCGGTGAACAGCGGGTCGGCCAGGAGCGTGCGGGCGCCGAGGTAGAGCGTGAAGCCGATGGCGACCAGCTTGAGCAGGTCGATGCCGGCGCGGACCAGCGTGGCCTTGGAAAAGATGCGGGCGAAGCCGTTGACCGGGTTGAGTCCGTCGAGCTTGAAGCCGACGGCCTTGGGCGAGAGCCGGAATCCGCTTTGCACCGCGCCGACGAGGATGGCCGCGCAGGCGCAGGCGAGCAGCACGGGCACCAGGCCGCCGCCCACCGTCTGCATCACGTCGCCGAGGTAGCCCGGGACTGTCGAGAGCTCGACCGGGCTGTGGGCGAAATTCGTGAACATGCCCACGGCGTACTCCGCGACGCTGCGGGCGGTGGCATTGGCCGTGAATCCCAGCACGCCGAGCGCGGCGGCGAGCGAAAACAGCACCGACAGCTCCGGGCTCTTGGCAAACTGACCTTTGTCCGCGGCTTCATTCAGCCTCTTGGCTGTCGGCTTCTCTGTTTTTTGGTCGTTGTCGGTGTCAGCCATGGGCGCGAGCCACAAAGAGCAACGCCGATGCCAAGGATTCCCGGTTCCGCGCTAGTCGTTGGCGCGAAGCGGTTAGAAAATTTAGTAGCGCGCGTCGCGTCCGCGGGGAACTTGAGCCGAAAATCGCGTAATTTTTCCGGCAAAAATTGCCGAGGCGCGAGGGGCGGCAGGCACGGATCTCGATTGGGACGCAGAGGACCGATGGACCCTGTGAGTCCTCCCGCTCCGGGGCGACCGAATCGGCCGCTGCGGGCCCCCGGTGTTCAGCCTTTCGTCACCAAGAGCAGCATCTGCGCCGGGATCTCGCCGAACTCGACGTACAGGTAGCGCGCGAGGAGCGCACCGGCGCTGGCGAGGAGGCCGAGCCCGAGCAGCGCGCGGGTGGAAAAGCTGAGGATGAAGACGTTCATGCGCGAAACCGCGCGGCCGAGCACGGAAAACGCGAGCGTGATCAGGAAGTTCAGCGCGATGAACGGAGCCGCGATGCGCAGGCCCAGCTCGATCACGCGCGCGGTCGCCTTGACGACCTCCGTCGCGGCCGAGTGGCCCAGCGCCGGCAGGCCGGGCGGGGCGAAATCAAAGCTGCGGGCGAACGCCGACAGCACCGTGAGGTGCGCCCCGAACAGGAAGAAGAGCAGCACCGCCAGGGCCATGACGAAGGCGGCGAGCGGCTCCGACGACATCTCCGGCGCGCCGAAGCCCGGCGACGCGGCGAGGCCGATTTCCGACGCCATCATGCGCCCGGCCATTTCCACCGCCCAGAATGTCATCCGGACCATGAAGCCCATGGCCAGTCCGAGCAGGATCTCGCCCATGAAGGCAAACGCGAGGGTCCAGAGGTCGGCGGGCACGTGGCCGACCGGCACGAGGCCCGAAACGAGGAGCGCGAGGCAGAGCGAGATCGCCACCTTGATCATCGGCGGGATCACGCGGTCGCCGCCGAGCGACGGCAGCAGCAGCACGATCCCCAGCCCGCGCAGGAAGACCATCAGGAAGGTGAAGAAATAGCCGACGGTCATGGGGGGAATGAGTCCAGAGCTGCGAGTCTAGAGTCCAGAGAGGCGTCAGCGGGGATTGCCACGGTACGCTTGGCGAAGATGGGCTCTGGACTCCCGGCTCTCGACTCTGGACTGCGCCGCGGCGCCTCAATGCGCCAGCCCCGGCATGCGGTTGATCATCGAGATGGTGAACTCCGTCAGCGAGCGCAGCAGCCACGGCGTGAGCAGCAGCGCGAGGGCGGACAGCGCGACGAGCTTCGGGGCGAAGGTGAGCGTCGGTTCCTGCAGGGACGTCACGGACTGCAGCAGGCTGGCGACGAGGCCGACCACCATGAGCACCACGAGGAACGGCGCGACGACGTAGAGGGCGAACATCACGGTCGATTTGAACAGGTCGATGGCGATTTCGGGATTCATTTGCGGAAAGTTGAGGGTTGAGTGTTGAGGGTTGAGGGCTCGCCGGGTGGGACTTGGTCAATCAACTCTCATCCCTCAGCCCTCAACCAATCAGGAGAAGCTCTGCACCAGGGACTGGACGATGAGGTGCCAGCCGTCGACGAGGACGAACAGCAGCAGCTTGAACGGGAGCGAGACGACGTTGGGCGGCATCATCATCATGCCGAGTGACATCAGGACCGACGACACGAGGAAATCGATGACGAGGAACGGCAGGAACAGCAGGAAGCCCATCTGGAAGGCGGATTGGAGTTCGCTCAGGACGAAGGCCGGGATGACGACGCGCATCGGCAGGTTCTTCACGGCGGTCGGGCCGTAGCCGCCAAGCTCGAGAAAGTACTCCAGGTTCCGGGTGCGCGTCTGCTTCAGCATGAATTCGCGCAGCGGGGCCGACGCCTTCTCGAAGGCCTCGTCGGACTTCATCGTGCCGGCCATGTACGGCTTCAGCGCCTCCGCGTGGACGCGGTCGAAGGTCGGGCCCATGATGAAGAACGTCAGGAAGAGCGAAAGGCCGACGATGATCTGGTTCGACGGCGCGCTCGGCACGCCAAGGGCGGTGCGCACGAAGCCGAGCACGATGACGATGCGGGTGAAGCTCGTCATCAGGAGCACGAGGGACGGCGCCACCGACAGCAGGGTCATCAGGAGCACGAGCTGCACCGCGACGCTGAGGTCCGCGGGCCGGTCGGCGCCCTCGAGATTGATGTTCAGGCGCAGCGGCGTGGCCGGGGTCGCGGCGGTCGCCGCGGGCGGGTTCGGCGTGCCGGGCAGCGCGTTCGCCGGCTGGATGACGGCCGGCGTGGCGGCGGCGGATGCGGGCGGGTTGTTGTCCTGGGCAAAGGCCGGGACGGCCGGGAGCAGGACCGCGAGCGCCCCCAGCGCGGCCATCCGGAGCGCGACGAAGACACCGCCACGAACGGGCGATCGCGGGGTGAGGACACCCCGCCCCCAGGGCAAAATGGCAAGGAGGGCGTCCACGTCAGTCCTTCCGCTGGTCGCCGTCGAGCGGGGTCAGCAGCTCGATGCTGCCGGGGCAGACGCCGAGCAGGAATTTCCGGCCGTCGTAGTCGGCCACGACGAGGTACTGGCGCGAGCCGAGCGAGCGCGTCTCGGCGATCGAGAGGCGGGCGCCGCCCAGGGCGGCGCTCCGGGTGAGCCCGCGCTTCTTCAGCCACAGCCACCAGGCGCCGGCGCCGGCGAGCAGCGCGACGGCGAGCACGAGGGAATCGTTCGGGCCGGACGCAACCGCGCGACCCGCGGCCGCCTCGGGCGCGTTCGAGCCGCGCGGGTAAATCACGGATTCGTCCTTGGCCTGCGCCCATGCGCCGACGGTGACGGCCGCGAAGGCGGCCAGGACGAGCGTCTGCCGCAGCCAGCGGCGGACCGGGCCCGGCTTCCCGGGGGCGAAGGTGTGCGCGACGTCCATGTCCGGTGCGGTCAGACCTTGCCGCTGCCGACCAGCTCGGTGATCTTGATGCCGAAGGGGTCCTCCACGACGACAACCTCGCCGTAGGCGACGAGCTTGTCG
>CAYMSE010000170.1:0-3586 GCA_964392935.1 uncultured Oleiharenicola sp. | reverse complement strand
TTTAATTGCAGTTACAAATTGGGCTATTATTTCCGCCGGCCTTCACTGAATTATTCTTCTCTTTTTAATTACGGCAATGGCTCATTTGAATGGGACAACAGGTGGCAGCATCCCGGTGATGAAAAAATTACAAATGTTCCTTCAATGATATTTCCGGCTGTTTCACGTCGGGATATTTTCTACAATAACGCTTCCGTAAATATTGAAAACGGCGGCAATATCCGATTGACGGATATTTATATGAGTTATGATCTTTCTGTTAAGAGATCGTCTTTGACGCTGAGATTCTATAGTTATATCAGCAACCTGAATGTGCTGCTATGGAGAGCAAATCATGTCGGCATTGATCCTGATTTTTTATACGGGTTGCATACTCCGGCCTCATTCACTCTTGGATGTAAACTAAACTTCAACTGATTAAAATATTGAATCATGAAAGCATTTTCTGTAATCGCAATATGGGTTTGTTTGTGTTCGCTCGCTTCCTGCAAAAAGTTCCTGGATGAAAAAGCGAATAAAGAAATCAATACGCCGTCCACCATTGCAGACCTCGAAGGAATATTGGATAACTATGGCGTTCTGAATGCACGTTATCCTTCGGCGGCGGAAATAGGAGCGGATAATTATTATCTCACCGATGCAGGCTGGGGTGCCTCTTCGGAATTGCACCAGAATTTATATTACTGGCAGAAATATGATAACATAGGCGGTGACTGGAATGCTACTTACAACAATATATATTATACTAATGTCATTTTGGAGGCTTTGTCTAATATTGAATATAAACCCTCAGAAGAAAAAAGATTTCTGCAGGTTAAAGGCTCGGCGCTTTTTATCAGGTCTTATTATTTCTATGCATTGGCGCAGCTCTTTGCTCCGCCTTACAATGAAAGTACAGCTGCTACTGATTTGGGCATTCCCCTGAAAATAAATACCGACTATAATGAGACATCTGTCCGCTCTTCGGTAAAACAAACTTATGATCGCATTATTAATGACCTTAAAGAAGCAGTTCCTCTTCTTCCTGACAACCCGGCATTAAAGTACAGGCCGTCAAAGCCAGCTGCTTATGCAGCATTGGCACGTACATATATGGTAATGCAGGACTATAATAAAGCAGGTCTGTATGCAGACTCTTGTCTAAAATTATATGATAGCCTTATTGATTATAATACTGTTTCAGCATCAGCCTCCATTCCTTTCTCTCAATTTAATAAAGAAGTAATTTATGATTGCAGAACGGCTTCGCCTTCGGCGCTTTCACAATCCAGGGCAAAAGTGGATTCTCTTTTGTATAATTCTTATTCAACGAATGATCTCAGGCGAACAGTATTTTTTAAAGCAAATAGCGACGGTTCTCATGCATTCAAAGGCAATTATACCGGGCTTAGTACCGCTGGTATGTTTACAGGAGTTGCAACGGATGAAATGTATTTGTTGAGAGCCGAATGTTATGCAAGGGCAGGAAATAAAGATGATGCAATCGCAGACCTGAATACTTTATTATCCAAAAGATGGAAGACAGGAACTTTTACTGCTCTTTCAGCACCGGATGCGGCAACCGCACTGCAATTAATTCTTGCTGAAAGAAGAAAAGAATTAATGTTTCGTACCATTCGCTGGTCCGATTTGCGTCGCCTGAATTTGGAACCCGCATTGGCAACAATACTGAAAAGAATATTGAATGGGCAAACATATATATTGATGCCGGGAGATATTCGCTACGTTTTGCAGATTGATAGAGATGCAATAAACAAAAGTGGAATGCAGCAGAATCCGTAAATCATTTTTTAAATCAACATTTATGAATAAATCAGGCTTTCTTATTGCATCAATATTTTGCTTTTTTTGTTATATATCAGAAGGACAAATTTTAAAAATCGGGGATGAATGTCCCACTATAGAATTTAAAGATTTGATCAACAATAATTCAAATCTGGATTTTTGCGAATTTAAAAATAAATTGTTAATACTTGACTTTTTTGCTACTTGGTGTACAAGTTGCATAACGGCTCTTCCGCGATACGATTCGTTGCAAAAAAAATACAAAGAACAATTACAAATCATATTAGTTACAGATGAATCAGCTGAAACGTTTAATAGATTTCGTCAGAAACACAGTTTTATGAATCAATTAAGCCTCCCTGTAATCACAAGCGATACGATCTTATCTTCGTTATTCCCCCATCATATTCTTTCGCACATTGTATGGATAAACCAATTTAAAATAATTGCTATCACCAATTCTCAATATGTAATTAATGAAAATATTTCTAAGATTATAAAAAAAGAAAAAATTTACTGGCCAGTGAAAGACGATTTTAAAAAATATGATTACAAACAACCCTTAGTTTCATTAAATGAAATGAATATTCCTGATTTCAGTAAGCCATCCTCTTTTTCCTATAGTGCATTTACCTCTTATATGCCCGGCCAATCAAAATCAAAAAATATATCTGTTGACAGTTCGGCAGGGTTAATCAGGCTTTCGATCTTTAATCATTCCATTATCGATTTCTACCGGACAATCTTCAAGCTTCCAAAGCTTTCACCAAGTAATCTCCGATTATACGTAATGGATAGTAGTCGCTTTATATTTACTTCTAAAATAAGTTCATCTGATTTATGGAAAACCCAAAATGAGTTTTGTTATGAGGCTGTTTTCCCATTTAATATTTCTGAAGCTAAAAAGAATGAAAAAATATTATCGGACTTAAATTTTTATTTTGGGGTTACTGCTTGGGTTGAAAGAGACAAATCTGGAGAAATAATTTTAGTGATTTGTGAAAATAATGGCACCAAGTATAAACCGTAAGTTAGGTTAAAACACTATTCTAAATAGAATTCAGTCATGTTAGAAATTAGGACCTTAGCTCCATGCAAGTTTATTACAATATTACATTTTGTGGTTCCGATTCTGAATCATTTTGCAAAATTGATTGTTTGGTACACTAAATCCAAAGAAGAATTATATACGGAGGCGCTCAAAAAACATGCAGTTTTCTCATGTTCAATAGCTCGATACAAAAAGGGCAGTAATTCCAAAGGGGGAAGAGAACAGCTTCCCCTTTTTAAAAATTATTTTATAAGAAAGATATAATTAATAATGAATCAACGATACGAACAGTCATACAAGGAAATGCTTGCAGAAGTTAGTAAATGCCTGCGGGACCATTTGCCCGAAACAGAAATCGTAGCTGCTTGCTTCTGGGCCGCCAAAAACCATTGGCTTGATTTAAAAAGGGAGATAAAACAAATACCTTTTAATAGCGAAGAAGAGGAAATAGATTTTTTTAGGAATATAAAGCCAAAGTTCACAGCAGAAATACAATATTATGCTATTGTTTCTGAAGCATTATTATTTGTGCCTGCAAAAAAAGAAGACCAGGTACTTTTTTGGGAAAAAGAATCAGAGCGGTACAAATGGTTCCGGGATAAGCACAAGGAATTTATTGAATATTTTGAAAGGGATTTGCATCATCTCGATGGTATTTGGTTTACCGGGGTAAGAGATGTTGGCGTTTTACAGGATCTTATTACCTATGATGCAGATATAGATTTTTGTTCCACTCACGATCACCTGGTA
>CAYMSE010000169.1:0-3644 GCA_964392935.1 uncultured Oleiharenicola sp. | reverse complement strand
TTGAGCGGCTTGCCCTTCAGGGCGAAGACGGCCTGCGTCTGGACGTCGCGCGTGGCGGTGAGGGAGCCGGCGGCGGAGTCGCCCTCGACGATGAAGAGGGTGCTTTCCTCGGAGCGCGGGTTGCGGTCGCCGAGGTGGAGGCGGCAGTCGCGGAGCTTGCGGTTGTGGAGGGAGGCCTTCTTGGCGCGCTCGCGGGCGATGTTGCGGATGCCGGCGAGTTCCTTCCGCTCGTGCTCGTTCTCCTCGATCTTGCGCTTGATGGCCTCGGCGGTCTCGCGGTTCTTGTGCAGGTACGTGTCGAGGGACTGCTGGAGGAACTTGCCGACGAATTCCTTGAGCGACGGGCCCTTCGGGCCGACGTCGGCGGAGCCGAGCTTGGTCTTGGTCTGCGACTCGAAGACCGGCTCCTGCACGCGCACGGCGATGGCGGCGTCGATCGACTGGCGGATGTCGGCGGCGTCGTAGTCCTTCTTGAAATGGTTGCGCACCGTCTCGACCAGCGCCTCGCGGAAGGCGGCGAGGTGGGTGCCGCCCATGGTGGTGTGCTGGCCGTTGACGAAGGACCAGTATTCCTCGCCGTAGTGGTTGCCGTGGGTGAACGCGACCTCGATGTCCTCGCCCTCGAGGTGGATGATGGGGTAGAGCGGTTCGCCGGCGAGTTCCTTGGTGAGGAGGTCCTTGAGGCCGAACTCCGACTTGAACGGCTTGCCGTTGAGCGTGAGCGTGAGGCCGCGGTTCAGGAACGCGTAGTTCCAGAGCATGTCCTCGATGTACTCGGTGCGGAACTTGAAGTCCTTGCCGAACAACGCCTCGTCGGGCGTGAACTCGATCAGCGTGCCGTTGCGCTCGTCGGACTTGGCGGTCTTGGACTCCTTCTTCAGCTTGCCCTTTTCGAACTCGGCGAAGCGCGTCTCGCCGTCGCGAAAGGCTTGGGCGCGGTAGGAGAAGGAGAGGGCGTTGACGGCCTTCTGGCCGACGCCGTTGAGGCCGACGGCCTTCTGGAAGGTCTCGGAGTCGTACTTGGCGCCCGTGTTGATGATGGAGACGCAGTCGACGAGCTTGCCCAGCGGGATGCCGCGGCCGTAGTCGCGCACCTTGATGGCGCGCTCGGTGATCTCGACCTCAATCTTGCGGCCGGCGCCCATCGTGAATTCGTCGATTGAGTTGTCGATGGTCTCCTTGAGCAGCACGTAGATGCCGTCCTCGGCGTGCGCGCCGTTGCCCAGGCGGCCGATGTACATGCCCGGGCGGAGGCGGATGTGCTCGAGCGAGCTGAGGGTCTTGATGCTGGCTTCGGTGTAGTTGGAGGCCATTTGGGAGAGCTGAGAGTTGAGAGCTGAGAGTCTAGTGCGAAAAGGCAACGGACCGGAGCCGCGACCGGGGCAGGGTGGGGGCCGTGGGCGAAAACTGAGGAGGCGGCGCGGCGGCTGGCAAGCGCGATTGCGAAGCCCCCCGGGGCGGCGGACCGAGGATCGAGCGCAGAGGTCCGCGAACGGAGAACAAAAGGCCATGGACGCCCAAGCGGTGGACGGCCGCACGGTGTCGCGGAAGGTTTGTCATACATTATATGACAAACTTCCGGGGGACGGGGCGTATCTTGAAATCGGGCCTCGGGAATCGGGAATCCTGAAATGGGCTTGCCGTTGGGGGCGGTTCTGAGCCGGGCGGGACTCCAACCACATCGCGCCGGCGGTCCCAAGCCAACGCGCCGGGGTCAGCGCGATCCGCCCCGTATCGCCCGCTGCGCGTCGTCGCACCCGGACCGGCGCGTCGAGGCCAGGCAGCCCTGCCTCCCGTCGGCAAGGGCGCGGCCCCCGAAAAGGAGAGCGCCCGGGGATCCGAAGATCCGCCGGGCGCCGTTGCTTCTACCCCCGTAGAAGTTGGTGGGTCCGCCAACCCGCGAACGGGCGGCGGACCAAATGACTGTGTGGTGACAAAAAAGAACGCCGACACCTGCAGATACGACCCTTCGCGGCGACCCTGCAGTCACAAACCGGTCACAACCTTCATTCCCGCGTTTCGGGCGCAAAAAACCGGCGGACGCATTCGTGGCATCCGCCGGCTTCTTGGGATCAGAATATCCATGCTGACAGAGGTGGTACGGAATGGTGTGGCAAGGAGGGTTGAGGTGGAGGCCGGACGTCGTGTCCGGTTCTGCCCGTCTCAACGGTGCAGCCCGGCGGCCGGGCGGTCACAAAGCGGTCACAATCCGCTCAAGTTCGCGCGCCTTGTGACCGATGTAAAAGTCATTCCCGCCATGCCCCTCCCGTCCACTCTGCTCGAAGGTCCGAAGATTCTCGTGGTTGACGATGAGGAGGCCCAACGCTGCGCCTGCACGCTCGCGCTGCAGAAGGCCGGGTACCGCGTCGTGCAGGCGACGGACGGGCTGGACGCGCTCGACGCCGCGGCGCGCGAGCGCCCGGATTGCATCCTCCTCGATGTCGACATGCCGCGCCTGGACGGCTGGCGGGCCCTGGAGCAACTGCGGGCGCGCGGCGTGACGACGCCGGTGCTCATGCTGACCGGGCTTGTGGACATCAACAGCCGCGTGCGCGGCCTGGGGGCCGGGGCGGACGATTACCTCGGCAAGCCGTGCGATCACCGGGAACTGCTGGCGCGCGTGCACGCCCTGCTGCGCCGGGCCCAACCGGCGCGGCCGGTGCTGGTGTTGAACTTCGGCCCGCTGCGCATCGACGTGGAGCAGCGGTTCGTGACGATCGCGGCGGGCACGCCGCCGGCGCTCACCCGCACGGAGTTCGCGTTGCTCGAGCTGCTGGCGCGCCACGCGGGGCGCACGGTGCCGCGCGAAACCATCCTCGATGACGTGTGGGGCTACGCGCCCGACACGGTCACCCGCACGGTCGAGACCCACATCTGGCGCCTGCGGCGGAAGCTCGGGGATGATGCGGCCCAGCCGCGCTGGATCCGCACGGTCCAGGGGGCCGGTTACCGGCTGGAGGCGTCGGTCGTGGCGCCGGCGGCGGTCGCCGCGAGCGCCTGAGCGGACGCCGGGGGATTGGAATCCTGGCAGAGCGCGTCGACTCCACCGCGCGGTTGGAACGTCGCGGCGGGCATGCGCCGCGCGGCCGACGCGCCGGTCCCGGGCGAGCGCGCCCTTGCGCCGGCGCAGGGAACCGCGCACGTTCGGACGACTCCTATCAGGTATGAAGAAG
Source organism: uncultured Oleiharenicola sp. (assembly GCA_964392935.1). Lineage (GTDB taxonomy): Bacteria > Verrucomicrobiota > Verrucomicrobiia > Opitutales > Opitutaceae > Lacunisphaera. Next base: position 471 of record CAYMSE010000169.1, on the reverse strand, counting down.
ACTCTTTGGATCGTCGGTGGCAGCCTGCTTGCGCTCGTGGCGGTCGTGTATGTGGGCGTGGTATTCTTCCTCGGCGGCATCGTGAAGGCCGGGGTCAACAACTTCGGGCCGAAGCTCACGCAGACGCGCGTCGAGCTGGCCGGCGCCACCCTCTCGCCGCTCACCGGCACCGGCACGCTGACCGGCCTGGCGGTCGGCAATCCCTCGGGCTGGAGCGACGGCAACGCCTTCTTCCTCGGCAAGGTCCACCTCGACGTCGTGCCCGGCTCGGTGTTTCAGGACACCATCGTCATCAACGAGCTCACGATCGACCGGCCGGAATTCAGCTACGAGACGTCGCTCTTCTCGAGCAACATCAAGGAACTCCTCAAGAACATCGAGTCGGTGACCGGCGCCGGCGGCGGGGGCGGCCGCGAGCCGGCGGCGAAGTCGGGGCAGCCCCGCAAGTTCATCGTGAAGAAATTCCGCCTG
>CAYMSE010000168.1:0-2845 GCA_964392935.1 uncultured Oleiharenicola sp. | reverse complement strand
CGTCTCTGCGAATCCTACGGCATCGACATCGAGTGGCGCTGCAAGCCCGTCCTCGGGGCCTTCAACTCGCCGCTCGACTGGAACGGTTCCGGCATGCACTCCAACTTCTCGACCAAGCACATGCGCGAGGTCGGCGGCAAGGAGTACTTCGAGAAGCTCATGGAAGCGTTCAACAAGTATCGCGACGAGCACATCGCCGTCTACGGACCGGAGAACCACCTCCGCCTCACCGGTCTCCACGAGACGCAGTCGATCGACAAGTTCAGCTACGGTGTCGCCGATCGCGGCGCCTCCGTGCGCGTCCCGCACAGCTTCATCAACAGCGGCTACAAGGGCTATCTCGAGGATCGCCGTCCGAACTCCGCCGCCGACCCGTACCTGGTCGCCGGCCGGATTCTCAAGACGATCCAGACGGTCCCGCTCAAGTAACCGCGAACCTGCGTCGCATTTCTTCAGCCGCCCGGTGAGAACCGGGCGGCTTTTTTGTCGCGCTGGGCGGCGATCGCTTCGTAATTCAGGCTCCGTTCCATGGCCGCCGCCCCCTCGTCCGTCCCATCCGCCCGCCCGCGCCCTGCCGCGCTGGTGGAGTGGGGGGTGGTCCTCGCGCTCGCGGCGGTGCTGGCGGCCAGCACGCTGGCGCTCGGTGGATTCCTGGCGGAGACGATGGCCGGGATCTCGTTGGCCGTGTTTGCCCTGGGCGTCGTGGCGGTGATCGCCTGGGTCCTCCGCGGAACCGAGGCGCTGGAATTCAATTGGGCGCTGCTTCTGCCAGTGCCGTTCCTGTTGTTCGCGCTGGCCAGCGTGCTTTGGATTGCCCCCGCCCGATGGCTGGCCTGGCGGGAGTGGCTCTTGTGGTTCCAAGCCTGGATCGTGTTTGGGGTGACCCTGCATGTCGGGCGCGACCGTCGCCAGACGTGGACGCTCGTCGGTACGCTCGCGCTGTTGGGACTGACCGGCGTTTTCCTGGCGGCTTATCAGCGCCTCGTGGATCCCGACTGGCTGATGCTCGGCCGGACGCAATTCGGCCAGTTCCGCGGACGTTCCGCCGGGTTCTTTGGCATCCCGAACAGCCTCGCCGGGTTCTTCGAACTGGTCGTGCCGGCGTGCCTCACCATCCTGCTCTCTCGCGCGGTGAGGCCAGGCATGAAGGTTGTGTCCGGCTGGCTCGCCGGTCTCTACCTCATCGCGTTGGTGTTGACCGGCAGCCGCGGAGGGTGGATCGCACTTTCCCTCGTGCTGTTGCTCTGGCCCGTGCTTGTTTGGACGCGAAACGTCCGGCACAAAGTGATCGGCATATTGGCGGTCACGGTCCTGCTTTCCGTCGGCCTTTGGTCCGTGTATCAGCAGAGCGATTATGCCCGGGCGCGCATTCAGCCGTTTCTGGAGGGCAAATGGGAGTTGAGCCGGCCGATCGTCTGGCGCGCGGCCCTGGGCATCTGGCACGAATCCCCGTGGATCGGCACGGGCGCGGCGTCATTCGGTGTTCACTTCGAACGATATCGCCCGCGGGCATTTCACGTGGATCCCGTGTGGACGCACAACGACTACCTCAACATCCTGAGCGACTATGGCGTGGTCGGGTTGGGGCTGGCCGCGGGCGCCGGGGCATGGCTGCTGTGGCTGGGTTGGAGAAGCGTGCGCTATGCGCGGCGAGCCGTGTCGTCCACGGACAATCCGTTTCTGCTGGCAAAGTGGAAGCTCGGCCTGCTGCTGGGTCTGTTGGCCTTCGTTCTGCACCTGATCGTGGATTTTCACACCCGAATCCCCGGGCTCGCGTTCACCGCGGCGATCGTGCTCGGGCTCTTGCTGCGGGACAACGAGCGGCTGGTCCGGCCGGTGCGGAGGAGCGCCGCGGGAATGGTCGCGCTGGTACTTCCCGTCGCGCTCGTGGGGGCCGGCTGGATGGCTTGGCCCCTTTACCGGGCGGAAGGCCTCCGCTTTCACGCCCGCCGAACTTTGGAGCAGCACGGGACCGATTCCGACGAGCGATTGGCGGATGTACTGGGCGAGGTGCGCCCGAAATTGGCGGCAGCCGTGCGAATGGATCCCCATAACGGGCAGGCTTGGGCGGATCTGGCGTACGCCACGGTCAACAGCTGGCGAATTCAACGCCTGCCGGCGATCGCGCTCGGGCGCTATGCCGAGCTCGCCGCAGACCGGGCGCTGGCGGAGTGTCCGTTGATCGCGGAGTTCTGGCTGCGCAAGGGCGTGGCCTTGGACCTGCAGCCAGGTCGCGATGGAGCGGAGGAATGCTTTCGCCGGGCCCTGGCCCTGGCCCCGAATTCGCGCGTCGCGTGGTACTACTACGCCGTGCATTTACACCGTTTTCCCGAGCGGGCGGCGGACGCACTCAAGGCGGTGGATACCTGTTTAGCTCTTGACCCCTTTTACCGTGGTGCCGACAGTTTGCGGAAGCAGATGGTCGCACGCTAGTCTAACCCTGCTGAAGATTTATGAAAATCTCTGCTCTCCTGCGCTTCATGATGCTGGCGTTCGTCGCCGCTTCATTTTGTCTGTCGGCTTCGGCCCAAACTGCATCCGGGGGCATCGTGGCGGCAAAGGTCGAGGGGCCGGTGTCAAAGATCACAGCGGCTGGCGCGACCGTGACGCTGAAGTCCGGCGACGGCGTGCAGGCCACCGACACCGTGGTAACCGGGCCGGGCGGCAGCGTGGTGCTCTATTTTGCGAACGCTTCGTCCGTCCGGGTCGGTCCCGACTCCCGGCTGGCAATCGAGCAATTTGAGGCGGATCCGTTTTCCGGGTCCTATGATCGCGAGAAGGCGGTCACCGAGCCCTCGCGCTCGAAGACCCTGCTGAATCTCGCCTATGGCGAAATGGTGGGTGA
>CAYMSE010000167.1:0-4476 GCA_964392935.1 uncultured Oleiharenicola sp. | reverse complement strand
GCGATAAAGCCTGGAACCAAAGAAGATAAAATATCATAAGTTTTGAAATTCATATAATACTTTATGAAGTAATTGAAAGTTTGGTAAAATAAAATCGTTTGCCAGCAGGATGGATTGTGAAAGAAGGGTCACCTTGATTGGAAAAAATAATCATTGCAGGGTTTTCTGTTAAATACTCCTTTTGAACCGCAATTTCCGAAAGGCTTTTAATATCGGTTCCGCTAGGATGATTATTTAGTGATGGATGCGAATGCCATTCTCCAACATATACTGTCCTTTGGTTGGATTGAACGTATATATTATCTAGAAACATTTGGCAAAATTCTACATCTTTTTCAAATTTTGTAGCTAATTGAATGGCTTTCGGGCCGGGTTCAGAGGCATGTGTAACGAAAACGTTCCCATGTTCGTCTATTCGTCCAGCCATTACACCCCCTGTTTCAATATTCGGATTTTTTTTAATAAGCGTTTGCATAAATTTTATCGCTTCTCCAGATATAGAGATACTTATCTCCTTATCATGATTACAATAAGTGCAATTTCGATGAGGGGGAATGTATTGAGGGTAAAACTGGTACGGCGTTTTCAATGTTGTACCCTCTATTACTTCAGAAGTCCAAATCCAATGATTAAAAGGAGCTTCTCCGTTTTGAATGTGCTCAATTAATACTCTTGAAGCAAAAGAAGCAATGAATTTTAAGTCTGCTGCACTAGCGGGACGAATAGGGTTGTTACATTCGTTTTTTAAAGTCGGATATTCCGGATCTTCAGGAATCCGGACAAAATCCTTTCCTTCTTTTCGATATAAACTTAAACAATTAAAGCAAGCGTCTTTTCCTGGAATTACTCTGAATATTCTTCCAACCTTTCCTGCTCGTAATGCCCGCACATAAAAAGCAGGTTTGTTTGCAATGACAAGTTGTTCGTTTATAAAACCTTCGACATTGTCATCTGCAATCGAGCTAATCGAAATTGAATCATCATGCAAGTGATAACCGACTTCTAATTCGTAAAGATTTAGAGGTATTGGAGCAACCCAAACGAATGGGTCATGCTGACTAATTATACTGGCTACAGCGGTTACCTTACCCTCACCAACACGATCTAACCCCGCTAAGTGCCGTACAGCATTGTGAGCTTTGAGCATTTGATCATCAAAAAGGAAAATTCTGCCAGCACCTGCCTTTGCGATACAATCTGCAATCTCACTACCAATAGCGCCAACACCCATTATATTTACGCAAGCATTTTTCAAAATATTGTAATCGGCCCTCTTACTGTTTCTTTGATGAAAAGTCATCGCAGTTATTTTTTCTCCTTCGATTGCTTCAACTTTTTCATAACTATCCACTATCAACGGCATACGTTCATCAGGATTTTGATGCAGTAGCATTACCGGGGGTTCCTTTTTTTTATTAATTTTAAAAAGTTGAAACTCATAAATCCCCTTCCTATTTGGAAACCGAATGCCCAAAATAAAATCGCCTGGCATTTGTTTAAGAGACTCAAAACATCGTGTTTTTAATCTCTCTATGCCTTTATCATAATCACCATTTCCTATTAAAGCGACCATATCATTGAACAGATGAAATGGCTTGGGTTCGATATCAATATGAAACCATGTGGCTTTAAGTATTCGGCCATCAGAAATTAACTGATTAACAATAGCAGGATGCTGATATAAATCAAGATTGGTCTTCAGCTTTTCATGGAGCAAGTATTGATTCAAGCTAAAATGGGAAGGCTCCATTATTCCTCTACTTGTTATACCATCAAGAAAAATACCTGCGTAAAATGATCTCGTTACAGGATAGTATATGCTTTTCGGAATAACATTGTACAATACGGCATAACAATCACCTTCAATCAAGGATGGATCAAGAAATTGTTCGGGATAAAACAACTTAATTTCCCTGTTAATTGATGTAAAATGCGAAAACAAATCTACTTCCTGACTATCAGGAGGGAATTCATTATTAAAGTGAGCGGCATACCAATCTCTAACTCGTTGCAGGATTGTTGCAATGCCAAAAAATTCACTGCCGTTATCTAAACTTTCCCATTCGAGAAAACATAATACTCCTGTGCTGTTCTGATGCCGTAGCTCGTGATAAAATTTAATTACTGGTTTTATTCTTCCAATTGCTTCGGAGATAGGTAAAGTGGAGAGTTCTTCAACACCCTGTTTTGAAAGAACACGTTGCAGAGGAAATATTAATGGTAAACGATAGGGAGTAGCATCAGTGTATATTATCAGTATCGGAAACCGATGTGTTCCATTATATCTTACAATAATATTACCGTGAGAAATAAACAAATTATTCCTGCATTGATACACCTCTTTATAGTTGCTATCATTTGAAAGAGCCGTACTTTCCTGTTGAAGAAATTCTCGATGCTTTTTAAACCATTGTAACATTATCCCATCGGTTTTTTATCTATTCTTGACGTTTGCGATCCTATATACATGTTGCGTGCAGTATTACCTGTCTTGCTATTGCCATCATCATCGTCTTCATTATTTCCCTTTCCATATGCTTCAATCAATTCTTTATCAGTACGAACATCTATATTTCCGTCGGAATCAATATCTACAATTACCGATTCTACATTCGCCCCTAAATGCAAAATATTGTCTTCTTCAACATGCTTTTTATAAAGCTCCATTGCGTCATCATGTGGATGGCCATGAGGACTATCTTTTTGCTTTGGTGCACTTATAATCAGATATGTAGGCTTAATTTCTTCAATATGCATTTCATATATATCTTCATCATCTTCGTCATCTTTAAAGAATGTTCTCGAGCCATGATGACTAGCACTTAATACATACGATGGAAGGTTTTTCCTATGATAATCCGTTATATGTTCTTTCCACGCTTCTTTGTCAGAATCTCCTGTTATCATTATACTTTTTGCATCCTTGCCATAAGTGAATTTTATTACCCCGCATTGCTCATGTATTCTTTTGTTTCGCTCGTCAGCATCACCTTCTTCGATGTCCTCGCATAGGTATTCTGCAGGAGACAATACCTGATAATCAATTTGCCCCAGCTTCTTTATTATTTCCGAATCATCTGATTTTCTGATCTTGTTAAGCGAGTTACTTCCTAAAAGAAAATATTCATTGTTTTTGCCTACTTTATTGACTACATATTGGAAGTCCTTAAATTTTTTCTTGTGTTCTCCGCCTGGCTTATGATTAGAGTGCCAAACTTCTTTAAGACCTATTTCATCATAAATGTCTCTGATCCCACCTATGTGATCGTTGTGAGGATGGGTATTTATGAAAACTTCAAGTTCACCACTTGCGACAAATAAATCTTTAAACATTTCAACCAAATCAATTTCATTTGGCTCTTTGTCTCTGTCAGAATCAATAAGAACATACTTATAATCATTGATAAATGGGCCCGTGGGAATGACTAAAAGAGTGGATTCTCCCTGGCCCGTATAAAGAAAGATTGTCCTAAAGACCCCAGCTTTAGTTGGCTTAATTACTTTTTCTGCTATTGTCATAATTTAAAAATTTATTTTTTTGAAATTAATGCTCCAATAAATAAAAGAAGTACTCCTCCAACAACTGCATTTTCCACTTGCCTGCTTACACCCTTGCCTGTTTTTATATCTGAAGTAAAATGCTGGCAGTTATAGTTAATGAAATTATACGGTTTACCAATCATTGACAATGCTCTCTGCACTAGCAGTTTTCTTTCTTCATATGAGCCATAAAACTTTCTGATCCCATTGATATGTGGACGGATTCTGAAAAACTCATCAGCGGTCATTAAACTAACACCAACACCAGCGGTGTTATGGATAATCCAATCGGTTCCATTTTCATCGAAGCCCAGATAAAGGGCATGGTGCTGAATGATGTTGATGTTGCTTTTGGGAACGATAATCTCGTCTCCGGGCGATAAGTTGAACTGCTGAATGTTATTCATATTAGTTAATTGTTTTTTTAAATACCGAATGAAACCATTCTTAATAAATTGTCTAAATTATCTGTAACACTTGCATCAGGATGTGTTCTTAAATAGTCAACCCCATTAATTCTTTCATATCCTACTTGCGCACCTTTTGACCAATTGGCGCTGTCATAATTCCATTTAATAGTATACACAGCTTTATTGCTCTTTATTAAATTAATTACCTCATCTTTTGTTCTTTTCACACCTGGAATTCTAACAGTGTCTCCTAAGTCTTCATGAAGCATTACATGAGATACATATTTTGAATTTCCGATTTCTTTGAACCAAACTCCTGATACTAAATAATCAGCCCATTTTGCCATAGCATTTATTTTTAAGTTCACAATACAAATAATATCTCCTTCGTTATAAACGCAGCAGTTGATGGCATGAAAGCTATTTTCGCAATCAGCAATAGCAAATCAGCCAGATTAATAAGTGTTCTTAAAAAGAAGGAGCGATGAAGAGCAGGTAAGTGGAAGATGATCTACGTAAATTCCAT
>CAYMSE010000166.1:0-6007 GCA_964392935.1 uncultured Oleiharenicola sp. | reverse complement strand
ACCGCAGGGTGGCCTCCGTGGCGGCGCCGGACCACCACACGCCCGCGCGCGCGTGGCGTCGCGCCCAGCGCCAGAGTGCGGCCGTGCTTTGCTCGGGCGGGTACCAGCCGTCGAGGGCGAGGAGGAGCGGTTCACGAGGTTCACCGCGTTCGTCCCAGGGTTCGCCCCAGCGGGGATCGGCGGGATCGGGCTGCTGCGCGGGTTCGTCGGGATAGAGGTGAAACACGCGGACGCGGAGCGCGCCCGTCGGCCCCAACTCGGGAAGGCCGAGCGCTTCCAATTGCGCGAGGAGATCGGCGGCGCCGTCGGGATAACCGCGCGGGTCGATCCACAGGACCGAGAAACCCGCGTGCTGGAGTGCGGTCACCATCGCGGCCGCCGGCAGCCGCGCCACGTGGCGTCCCCAGCCGAAGGCGGGCGTGCGCCTGAGCTGCCCATAGGAAATGCGGAGTGAATCGGACGCCAGGTACGGGAGCGCATGTTCGTAGTCCGGCATGCGCGCGCGCCGGCCCGCCTCCGGGAACGGCACCACCGGGAGCTGGAACACCGCCGCCCCGGCGGGGAGCGCGGTCTCGAGCGAGCGGGCGAGCTGGCGGTATTCCGCCCAACGCGCCGCGCTGGCCGCGGTGCCGGCCCGATCCCCGAGCGCCGGTGTCTGCTCGCAGCACGCGAACAGCGCCACGCCGAGGGCGGCCGCCACCGAGCCGGCGCGCGGCCAGGTCCGGCACGCGCGGCTGCAGCGCACCGCCAGCCAGAACAGGATCCAGATGGTCGCGTAGACCCCGATCCGGCCGCCGGCGCGGAAGTAGTCCAGCCCGGCGGTGGCGAGCCAGCGGTTGACGCCCAGCGGGGTGGCGAAGGCCAGGATCCACGCGAAGCCCCAGGCGACGTCGAGCCGGCGCCAGCGCCGCTGGGAGGCGTCGCGGACGGTGGCCAGGAGCCAGGCGGCCAGGCCGGCCACGCCCAGCACGCCGAGGTAGTTGTAGAAGAATTCACGGGGTTCCCGGTGGGCGTCGAGGTACGCGCGGCCGATCCGGCCGAGCAGCGGCCAGCGATGCCCGGCCGGCGGCACCAGCCAGTCCCACGGGCGGAGGGCGAACGCGGTGTAGTCGCCGACGCTGCGGACGAGCGCGCCGCCGGTCGCGCCGGACCACAGCGGCGCGATGTACTCGAAGTTGCTCAGGAGAAACCCGGCGAGCAGCGCCGCCAGGAATGCCAGCAAGGGCAGGCGGCGGACCAGCGGCACGCCGCGCAGAAACCCGAGGACGGCCGCCCCGGTGCCGACGGCACCCGCGAAGAACGCCAGGTACGGGTTGCCGATCCCGAGCCAGGCGGCCAGGCCGAGCGCGAGGATCCACCACGTGCGGTGCGAACCCCGGGCCGGGGCCGCGCGCGCGGCATGCGCACAGAGGAGGACCAGCGGCGGCAGGAAGAAGATCTGGTTGAGGCTCAGTGTCACCCCCCAGCGCACGGAGTAGTTGCCGAGGGCGAAAACCAGCGCGAGGGCGGCGGCCCATTCGATCCGGCACCGGAGCCAGCGCGCGCACACATAGAATGAGGCGGCGTTGAGCCCCGTGATCAGCGCGCTCATCAGGTTGACGGCGGCGAACAGGCCGACGGCGCGGGCGAGCAAGCCGGTTGCGACGAACACGAGGCGATCCGGCACCGGATAGGCCGACCAGTCGGCGGTGAACGGCGCGCCCAGCCGCTCTATCCGGTTGAAATGCCAGAGGGCGTGGCCGGGCTGCTCGCCCGCGATCTTCACGCGCAGGTACACCTCCACGGGATCGCCCTCGAGCCAGCGGGGCTGCCGCCAGTCGGACCACGACGTGCGGTGGAAGAGCGCGCCCAGCGCCAGCGCGGCGACCAGCGCAACGAGCAGCGCCGGCAGCCAGCGGGCGGGGCGTAGCTGGGCCAGAGGTGACATGGGGTCCGCTTTCAATGCGCGAATTGGGCGGATGCGCCAATCCCAATACCACGCAGTTCATTGCTGACGAGCGCGGCAAAATCGGCAAAGCAGTCTGCTGTCACCCCCCGCATGTCTCCGGCCCTGAGCTTCGTCATTCCGCTGTATTACTCGGCGGAAACGGTTGTGTCGCTGGTCAAGGAAATCGAGCGACTGGACGTGCCCGGCGGGCACGAGATCATCCTCGTCAACGACGGCAGCCGCGACGAAACGGCGTCGCTTTGCCGGGAATTGCTGCGTGAGGCGCGGGTGCCCATCACCTTCGTCAACCACGCCCGCAACTACGGTGAGCACAACGCGGTGCTGACGGGTTACCGGCACGCCCGCGGCGCCTATATCGTGAACCTGGATGACGACGGCCAGAACCCCCCGGCGGAAGCCGTGCGTCTCTGGCAGCATGCCGCCGCGCACAACCTCGACGTCGCCTACGGCCACTACGCGGACAAGAAGCACTCGCTGTGGCGCAACCTCGGCAGCTGGTTCACGAACCGCTTGACGGACCTCGTGCTCGACAAGCCGCCCGGCTTCTACCTCTCGAGTTTCCGGTGCGTGAACGCCTTCGTCGCCCGCGAGGTGTCGCGGCACAGCGGCCCGTACCCCTACATCGACGGCCTCATCCTGCAGGTGACGCAGAACATCGGGGCGCTGGAGGTGCGGCACGACGCGCGCGCGACCGGGCGCAGCGGCTACACGCTCCGCCGGCTCGTGCGCCTGTGGGCGAGCACCTTCGTCAACTTCTCGGTGATGCCGCTCCGGCTCGCCACCCTGCTCGGCCTGATCATGGCGACGGGCGGCCTGCTCGGCCTCGGCTTCGTGTTCTACCTGCGGTTTTCGAACCAGGGGCCGAGCTACGGCTGGGGCATGCTCATGGGCGCGCTGCTGGTGTTTTCCGGCACGCAACTCGTCATGCTCGGGCTGATCGGCGAGTACCTCGGGCGGATGTTCCTGACGATCAACGGCCGGCCCCAGTCGACCGTGCGCTCGGTCGAGCGCAGCGGCTGATCAGTAGATGGGCGGGGTCTCCGGGCGGAGCGGCTCCAGTTCGGGGGCGAGGTCACGGAGCGGGCGGGCGGGCGCGCCGTCCAGGAGCACCGCCCACCGGTGCAACTCGACGTCCACGGCGCGGGCGGCGGCGTGCCGGATCCGGCGCGTGGCCCACGGCAGCAGGCCGGCGGCGTAGAGGAGGCAATCGCGGGCGAGGGCCGGGTCGAAGTAGTCGCGCGGTTCCTCCCAGCTCACCGCCAGGCAGACGCGCGCGTGCGGGCGGAGGACGTGGGGCGTGATGACCTCGCGCCAGCGCCGCACGAGGCGTGCGGTATTGTGCTCGTCGCGGAGCTTCCGGCCCGGCGAGGCGCTGACGTGGTGGCGGACCTCGCTGCGGAGCGCGACGTAGTGCCGGCGCCCCCGTGCCGCCGCGCGCAGCGCGAGGTCGACGTCCTCGCACCCGTTCACGTAGTGCTCGTCGAAGCCGCCGAGTTCGCGCCAGAGTTCCCGGCGGATGCCGAAGCAGGCGCCCGTCACGCCCATCACCGCGCGCCAGCGGCCGCCGCCGCGCGCGGTCAGGTGTTCCGGCTTGCCCTTGGCGTTGAAGGCGAGGCCCGCGTGGTCGACCGCACCGGTGGCGAAATTGCGCTGCACGTTGCCGACGAGGCCGGCGTCGGGGAACCGGCGGAAGGCCTCGAGCATCGGCTCGAGCCAGCCCGGCAGCAGCACCAGGTCGTTGTTGAGGAAGAAGAGGAACTCCCCGTGCGCCGCGGCCGCGCCGCGGTTGCAGGCGCCGGCGAAGCCGAGGTTGCGCTCGTTCAGGAGCGCGCGGCAGGGCGCCCCGAGGGTGCCGAGCCAGGGCCGCGTGCCGTCGGTGCTGCCGTCGTCGACGAGGAGGATCTCATGTTCGAGCCCGGCCGGCAGCGTGGCGCGCAGGCTGGCGAGCATGGCCTGGGTCAGCGGCAGGCAGTTGAAGAGCGGGACGATGAACGAAACCTGCATGGCCCGCGTGCGGCCTACGGTAGGATGCGCCGGAGGTATTCGCCGTAGGAGGACTTGCCGAGCTTCTTGATGTTGGCCTCGAGGCCGGCGCGGTCGATCCAGCCGTGCTTGTAGGCAATTTCCTCAATGCACGCGATCTTCAGGCCGGTGCGGTTCTCCAGGACGTTCACGAAGGTGGCGGCCTCGACGAGCGAGTCGTGCGTGCCCGTGTCGAGCCAGGCGGTGCCGCGGCCGAACAGTGCGACGTGCAGCCGGCCCTGCTCAAGGTAAAGGCGGTTAAGGTCCGTGATTTCCAGCTCGCCGCGGGCGGACGGCTTGAGGGAGCGCGCGAGCTTCACGACGTCCGGGTCGTAGAAATACAGGCCGGGCACGGCGTAGTTGGACTTCGGTTTCGCGGGTTTCTCCTCGAGCGAGATCACCTTGCCGGTCGGGTCGAACTCGACGACGCCATACGCGGTCGGATTGGCCACGTGGTAGCCGAAGATCGTCGCGCCGGACGTGCGCGCCCCGGCGTCGGCCAGCGACTGCACGAATTCGGAACCGTAGAAGAGGTTGTCGCCCAGCACGAGGGCGGAGGATTCCGCGCCGGTGAGGAAGCCGACGTCGCCGGCGATGTGGAAGGCCTGGGCGAGGCCGTCGGGGCTCGGCTGCTCGGCGTAGGTGAACTTCATGCCGAGGTTGGCACCGTCGCCGAGGAGCTTGCGGAAGAGCGGCAGGTCGGTGGGCGTGGAGATGATCAGCACCTCGCGCATGCCGGCGAGCATCAGCACCGAGAGCGGGTAGTAGATCATCGGCTTGTCGTACACCGGCATCAGCTGCTTGGAGACGGCGATGGTCAGCGGGTAGAGCCGGGTGCCGGAGCCGCCCGCGAGGATGATGCCGCGCCGCCGGGCGGGGCCCTTCTGGTCATGGGTCATGGGTGATAGGGGAGGGAGCGGGCCTTGATCAAAGCACCAAGCATTCGACCGATCTCGGCACACTGCACTTCAATTTCGGCGTAAGCATTCACGGCAAGAATCCCGACGTCACGCGCGATTTCGAGCTGGGTGCGCAATTCGGCGAGAGAACCCTTGGCGATATAGAGGAATCGGACCGAGTCCTTGTTCATGTCGCGTTCGTCTCCTTCGGCGATATTGGATGCAATACTCACCGCGGACCTTCTCATTTGGTCACGCAACCCAAAGTCGCGCGAAAGGGGACCGCTGGCTGTGAGTCGATACACGGCCACGGCGACATCCTTTGCTGACTGCCAGACGCGCAATTCGCGATATCCCTTGGTCCCCATGACCCATCTCCCATGGCCCATCACCCCTGGCCGAGGCGTTCGAGTTTGTAGGAACCGTCGAGGATGGCCTGCCACCAGGCCTGGTGGTCGAGGTACCACTGGACCGTCTTGCGGAAGCCGGAGGTGTGGTCCTGCTTGGGCGCCCAGCCGAGCTCGCGCTTGATCTTCGACGCGTCGATGGCGTAGCGGAGGTCGTGGCCGGGGCGGTCGGTGACGAAGGTGATCTGTTGCGCGTAGGATTTCCCGTCTGCGCGCGGCTTCAGTTCGTCGAGCAGGCTGCAGAGCAGGCGGACCAGGTCGAGGTTCCGGCGCTCGTTGTTGCCGCCGATGTTGTAGGTCTGGCCGGGGCGGCCCGTGGCCACGACGGTGTGGAGCGCGTCCGCATGGTCGCCGACGTAGAGCCAGTCGCGGATGTTCTCGCCCTTGCCGTAGACCGGGATCGCGTCGCCGCGCAGGGCCTTGAGGATGACGACCGGGATGAGCTTCTCGGGAAACTGGTAGGGGCCGTAGTTGTTCGAGCAGTTGGTCACGAGCACCGGCAGCTTGTAGGTGTCGGCCCAGGCGCGGGCGAGGTGGTCGGACGAGGCCTTGCTGGCGGAGTAGGGCGAGTGCGGGTCGTAGGGCGTTTCCTCGGTGAAGAGCCCGGTGGCGCCGAGCGAGCCGTAGACCTCGTCGGTGGAGACGTGCAGGAAGCGGAAGCGGTCCCGGGCCGGGCCCGCCAGCGCCTCGAAGTGGGCGCGGGCGGCCTGCAGCATCGGGTAGGTGCCGAT
>CAYMSE010000165.1:0-3584 GCA_964392935.1 uncultured Oleiharenicola sp. | reverse complement strand
AACTCGCCGTCCTTCATGATCTGCTCCTGCTCCATGGCGATCAGAAGCGACGGCTCGAACCCGGTCTCGCCCTCGGCCTTCATCTTCACGCCGGTCTTCACGAGCTCCTTCTTGCCGGCCTGGTTCGTCTCCATGTCGTACTCGTAACCCTGCCGACCGCACATCACGATATGCAGCGGGCTGTTCAAGTACCGATCCGTGAAGTTGACGCGCCACTCGCGCTTGACGTGATTCCAGTCGCTGAACTCGAGCCCGCGAGTGCGCTTCTTCACCTTCGCGTACTCGTCGCAATAGACGGTCCAGAAGTGCGTGATCGAATCGATGATCAGCACGTCGGCGTTCTGCTGCGCCCACTCGATCGAGTCGCGCAGGTCCGTGAGCGAGCGCGTGCGGGCGACCATCAGGTCAATGCCCGCCTCCCTGAACCGCGGAGTGAGCCATGCGGCGCCGTTCTCCGTATCGACGAACGCCACGCTGTTCTTTGGCGTGACGCCGCGTTCCTTCATGTACCCGACGAGCCCGATCGCAATCGAGCTCGCGGTGTACGTCTTGCCGCTACCGGCGAGACCCATGATTCCGGCCTTGAGAAAGCTGTGGCCAGCGTCAGCCTTTTGAAAAAGTCCCATCATCGTTCTCCTGTAAAAACCAAGTGAGCGCCCGCTTCCCGGTCACGCCGCACTGCTTCGGCTCACCGTTGCGTACCAGTTGCTCGGCGCGCAGCTCGGGTAGCCGTCGCGCCGCAGTCCAGCGGTCAATGTCTCGCGATCTGGCGGCCATCTCCGCGCTCGTCCGGCCGGGATAGGCGCGTACCAAGGCGAGCACCGTGCGCTGCTGCGACGCGCGGACACCGCTGCTCGTGATGTCCTCCGCCGCCTCGTGCGACGTGCTCGGGTCTGAGCCGCGCGCGATCGGGGAGTCGCTGAGTAGTGGGAGCTGGGTTTCGATCACGGCGCCGGCCTCCAGCAGGCGGCGATGTGCCGCGACAGCGCCAGCGGGATCTTGGCTATCAGCGCCGAGGCGGCTTTGCGCTTCGACGACTTCGACGACAGCGCAGCTGGTCCGGTATCGAACCAGACAGCGCCGGAGCCTTCGTGCTTACGGCCGTGCTCGTTCGGACTGGTCAGATGTTTCGTGTGCGGAAAGCCGTCTCGCTTGTTGTCGTGGTCGACTAGCTTCCTGCCGTCAGGATTCTGCCCCTTGCCGCTCGTCGTGTTGTGCGCGACGTTGAACCACGAGCCGCCGGTGTTCTTGGCTCCCTCGAGCCGCCAATGCGGCGATGCTTCGCCGGTCTTCGCGTAGTTGTTCCAGTCTTGGCCGGCCGCCTTCGCCACTCGCCGCACCAATGGCATCAGCGCCGGCACGTCGCCCCAGAGGTAGAAGCTCCCGAAGTGCCAGCGCGCGGGTCCTACCCACGCCTGCGCCCCGACCACGTTCTCGACGACGAGCGGAATGTGCCGCCCAGCGGCCTCGCACGCCTCGCGTTGAATCCGAAAGCACGCGTCGAACAGCTCCGTGAGTTCGGCCAGCGTTCGCGAGCCGGTATAGCCAGGCGGAAACTCGTCGTCACCGCGCAGCGCCCGCGCGATCTGCTTCGCTCGAGACCACGGCATCGCCATGTAGCTGAACTCGGTACAGGGCGGACTCGCGACGATCAGAGCCGCGTCCTTGAACTGCGATCCGTGCAGCGTCCGCACGTCCTGGATCACGAGTTGCGCCGGATAGCGATGCTCACCGTAGGCGTGCAGCTCGTTGTCGAAGCCGACGACGTTGTAGCCCTCGGCGAGCAGTCCTTCCGTCCAGCCGCCGAGGCCGCAGTACAAGTCGATGGCGAGCGGCTTCACGCCCGCCCTCCCCGAATCACTCGCGGCGACCACCGGCCCGCCGGCCACACTCGCGGCAGCGGCCCTCGCGGATGGCGCCACGCGAGGTAGTAGTCCATCTGCACGCACAACCACGAGCCGTCCCGGAAGATGTAGCGCGGCTTGCGCTCGCGCTCGATGGCGAGAACGAGGTCTCTCACAGCCGCTCCTTCGGCTCGAACTGAGCCAGCTCAATCTCGCACCGATAGCGCGGGTATCTGTGCAGGCAGTTCGCCATGCGGACGGCGTAGGCAGCTCGCGCGGCTTCCTGCTCACGCGCTTGTGCGTGGAATCGCAGCGCCGGGATCGCGAGCAGCACGGCAACGGTGAGAAGCCAGAGCTTCACAGGTCCGCCTCCTCGTCCGGGTCCGAGTACGGCACCACGACGACCTCGCCCGGATCTTCCTGCGTGCGGCCGACCCGGACGTGCTCGACGCCGCAGTGCTCGGCCGGCCCGCATTTCATCCAGTCGGCGTATGCGATAGCGGTTCCGGGCGGCGCCTGAAACACGAAGTAGCCGCGCCGGTCGAGTTCATCGAGCCGTTCGCTCGCTCTCGCGACGCTCGGCCACCGCTCGATCTTCCGATCCGACGGCATCAGGATGTCGGTGCCGTAGCGCACCGCGCGCTTGGCCGTGGGCACGTCGCCGCAGAGCTCAAGGATCTCGGCGTCCGTGGCGTGCAATGGGGTCTGTAGCGACATGGCGGCCTCGGGTGTTATCGCTGCGTCGGCTCTTGCGTCTTCCACCACGACGGCAACTTTTTGCCGCCGCGTTTGGCGTTGATGACATCCACGGCGGCGGCGGCTACGCAGTGTGCGCGAAGACCGCCGGTTTGCTTGTGCAGCGTGGTAGCGCGGTTCAGCAGCCCTTTCACACCGCCGTGGACATTGCTCAACTGCGTCGATGCGGTCGCTTCGTCGATCAGCCCGTCATAGCGTTGAACGAGATGGCCAATGCCGTCGATCACACTTGCTTCGAAGCCGGCGTCACCGAAACCGTCGCGGATGATCCGCAGAGTTTTGCCGAGCACCTTGTCGCTCGACCGCATATACACGCGGCGAAGTGTTCCGACTGCGCCAATCGCGCCAGGAACCGCGTCGCGGGAAATCTTCAGTCCTTCGCTCTCGACGACCTTCTTGATCTTGGTCTCGACTTCATAGTTCGCATTGACGCCGATGCGAAACTTATCGAAGACGCTCACGGCCATTGCGTCGTTGAGTCGAGAGAACTTGTCGGCCTCTTCGGCTTCCGTCAGCCCGTGATAGACGCGGCATTGCACACGCTGATCTTCCCAGCCGACGCCGAGCCATCGCTTCAATGCGTCGATGCGATGCTGGCCGTCCAGAACGTAGAAGACGCCGCGCCGCTCGCTCATCACTGGCAGTCCAAGCATATCGAGGTCGAACTCCGACAGCAGTTTGTCTGCGCGATGTGGGCGGAACTCGCGTTGAGCATGCGTCGGAATCGCCATGCTGCCGAGACGGACGTTCTCTAGTACGCCATGTTGACTGACGACCTTTTCGTTAGTGGCCATTGGCAACCTCCAAGAGCTGCTTGCGGAGACGATTGATTGGGGCGAGTGATTGCCGGAGCGAATCCGCCCACGATGCTGCCGACGCCGCATCGACATTCAGCGAGCCGCCGGCAATTACAGCGAGCCCCTGCGCGTAGCCTTCTAGGCCGTGCACGGTTGTTTCTATGACGCGATGGGCATCTATTTTTCT
>CAYMSE010000164.1:0-4402 GCA_964392935.1 uncultured Oleiharenicola sp. | reverse complement strand
GCCGAGCGACGCGCGCGAGATCGTGCCCACCGCCGCGAGGTTGCCCTGCAGCGCGACGACCACCCACGCGAGCACGAGGACGACGCTCGTGCGCACGGCGGTGGCGAGGTTGGAGTCGACATCCTTCACGCCGAGCTTGGCGAGAATGGCCGTGAGGGCGGCGAAGACCGCCGAGAGGAGAGCGTAGGTCCACCACATGGCGGGAACATAGGTTCCCGGGGACAAGTAACAAGGGGCAAGGGCGGAGCCGTCCCCGCGCCGCGGCTCAGCGGGCGGCGACGAGCAGGCGCCGCACGCCCTCGATGGCGGGTTCGGTGATGAACCCGAGCGTCACGGGCCAGCGCAGTTTGCTGGCCAGGGAGCGAAGCGCGAAGGCCGCGGGTGCGGCGTTGAGAATCCGGCCGCTCACCCCGCAGGGCACGGGTGCGGGCGCGGCGGGGAAGAGCTGGTGGATCACAAGGTCGGCCACGCGCGCCAGCTCGGTCACCGAATCGGCGACGGCCTGCTGCGCCGGACCGCAGTCCTGCCCGGCGAGTTCCAGCACCCGCGGGGCGAAGCCGGCGATGACGGCGTTGGCGCCGTCGTCATGATAGAGAAACCGGGACAGGCTCGCGTAGTCGTCCTGTCCCGCGTGGGCGCAGAGCGCCTGGGTGAGCGGCGAGAGCGCGGTCCCCGCCTTCCAGCCCTGCAGCTCCAGCAGCGCGAAGGCGATGGCGCGGCGGCCGAGGTCGAAGCCGCTGCCGGCGTCGCCGATCTTCCAGCCGAGTCCGCCGGCGTAGTGCACCGCACCGTCCGGGCTGCGCGCGGCGACGAACGAACCGGTGCCGGCGTGCAGCACGAGGCCGGGCCGGCCGCCGGTGGCGAGTTCGAGCACCGGGGCGGAGTCGTTGTCCGTCTCCACGCGGCCGAAACCCCGCAACGAAGCCGCGCACTCGCGCCAGAAGGGCGGCGAGCCCGCCATGCAGAGCAGCGTGCGGGAAACGACCGCGCCCGGCGCGCCCGCGAGCAACGCGGCGAGCGACTCGCGAAGCATCGCCTGCGCGCGGTCGGGTCCGACCTGGCTCGGGTTGCAGCCCGGGCCGAGGTGCCGCGCCACGATCGCACCGGCGGCATCGACGAGGATGCACTCGGTCTTGGTGCCGCCGCCGTCGACGCCGATCTGGAGGGGGCCGGATATCTGGAAATCGGGCATCAGGAAGCGGGAAGCTTGAATTGGAGCGGCAGGTTCCCGGCGGCGGCCGGACGGAAACTCCCGATGGCGGATGACCGATTCCCGGGTTTCACGATTGCCCCGGCCGCCTCACGCCAGCTGGCGGCTGAGGCGGCCCTTGTACTTCCGGCCGAGCTCGCGGTTGTACTCGATCGCGCCCGGGAGGTTCTGGCTGCGCAGCACGGGCGGCGTGTGGCCGTGCGCCTGCAGCCACTCCGTGACGCCGAGCGCGAGCAGGTTGAGGAGCATGGCGCCGACGAGGGTGGAGGTCGGGCCGGCCTTGGCGCCGCCGGCGAGGTCGACGATGGCGTCGCCGGGGACGCCGCAGTTGTCGAGGACGTAGTCCGCGATCTCGTGCAGCTTCTTGCCGTCGGGGTGGACGGTGGGCGCGGCCCTTGCCATCTCGACGCAGGTGAGGGCGACGACGTTCAGGCCCTTGTGGCGGGCGTAGAGGGCGATCTCGATCGGCGAGGAGTTTTTCCCCGAGTTGGAGATGACGATGATCGTCTCGCCGGCGAGGAGCCCGTACTGGCGGTCGTAGCGCTCGGCGAGCTTGGTGCCGTAGCCGACCATGTTCTCGATGAAGCCGCCGGTCGGGTCGTAGAGGCCGGTGACGCAGACCAGCCCGCCGGCGCGGCCGATGATCTCGCGCGAGATGATCTCGCTGTGGCCGCTGCCAAAGGTGTGGATGACGCCCCCGTTCGCGACCGAGGGGCCGATGACCCCCGCGAGTTTCTGCAGCGTGGCGGCGTTCTCGGCGCGGGCGCGGGCGAGGCGCGCGGTGGCTTGGGCGAAATAGTCGTCGGGGAGGGAGGCCATGGTCAGCGGGAGAAGGAAAGCGCGATGGACCCAAACACATCGCGCCGGGGTTGGCCGTAAAATTCTTTGGTCCGGTAATTCTGCGTGTAGGCGAGCTGGCAGCGCGGCCAGTGGAGCACGAAGCCGAGGTTGAGATCGGCGACGACCGGGCGCTTGTCGACCGCGTGGCTGGCCTTCCAGGTGTTGCCGTCGAGGAAGAGGTCGCGGGCAACCGCGCGCACCTCCGTGCTCGCGTAGGCGTACGCGCCGAAGCGGCGCGGTCCGCCGCCGATCGGTGAATTGCCGCCGCCCGGGCGGATGAGGTCGGGGCCGAAATCCTGTGGCAACCGGTAGCCGGTGCGGAAGACGAAGCCCGCGGCGGCGTGGGTCGCGACGTTGCCGACCGTCAGGCGGTGGCGCAGGATGAGGTCCGCGACCGGGATGACGCGGCTGGGGGCGTGCCAGGCTTCGGTGCGGTAGCGGCGCTCCCACGAGACCTGCAGGCCGGGTTCGTTGTGGAGTTGGTTGGCCCAGCCCCGGGCGTGGGGGACGTGGATGACGTCGTGCCAGGTGTTCTGCACCTGTTCGCCGAGGGCGGCGGGGCCGACCATGCCGGCCGAGATCTCGACCAGCCGGAGCTGGTTCTTCCGCTGCGCGTGGAGCAGCACCGAGCCATAGAGCCAGCCCGCGTAGGGCCGGTCGTTCCGGATCAGCGTCGCCGTCTCCGTGTCGACCGGGGTGTAGATGTTGTGGCCGAGGGCGAAGCCGACCTTGTAGTCCCAGTGCACCGAGGACGGGTGCATCCACGGCAGGAGGCGCGAGGCGAGTTGGACGAACTGCTGCGACTCGTCGAGGTCCGTCTCGCCGAGCCACGTCAGCTTGAAGCCGTTGGTGTAGTGCCGGTCGGTGCCGGCGAAATACTTGTCGTTTTCGCTGACGACCGAGAAGGCGCTGTGCCGGATGTGGAATTCCGGCAGGCCTTCCGCGGCGTGCAAAACGAACGCCGGGACCAGGGCCAGCAGGAGCGCGACGCGGCGCATGGCTTACGCCGATTCCCAGCGGCCATAGATCCCGCAGGGCAGGATCTTGCCGTCGTGCTGGACGGGCAGGCCGACCTCGCCGCCGTGGATGCGGCCGCCCGCATCGTGCAGCAGGCCGTCGAGCAGGTTGAGGACGACGGACGGCGAGAGGCGCGCGGTGTACGCGTTGATAAGGAAGAAGAGCGGCCGGTCGCTGAGCGCCTGCCGGCACTCGGTGAGCAGGTTCCAGAGATGGTCCTCGAGCTTCCACATCTCGCCGGTCGCGCCGCGGCCGTAGGTCGGCGGATCCATGATGATGGCGTCGTACTGGCGGCCGCGCTTGATCTCGCGGCGAACGAACTTCAGGCAGTCGTCGGTGATGTAGCGGATCGGCGCGTCGGCGAGGCCCGACAGCGTGGCGTTCTCGCGGCACCATTTCACCATGCCCTCGGCGGCGTCGACGTGGCACACGCTGGCGCCGGCGGCGGCGGCCGCGATGGAGGCGGCGCCGGTGTAGCCGAAGAGGTTGAGCACGCTCACCTCGCGCCCGGCGGCGCGCGCGTCGCGGATCTTCCGGCTGAACCAGTCCCAATTCACCGCCTGCTCCGGGAACAGGCCGGTATGCTTGAAGCTGGTGGGGCGGATGCGAAAGGTCAGCGCGCCGTACTGGATGGTCCACTGCTCCGGCAGCTTCTGGCGGAACTCCCACTTGCCGCCGCCGCTCTCGCTGCGGTGGTAGAAGCCGTGCCAGCCGGTCCAGGCCTTGGCGCCTGTCTTGGGCCAGAGGATCTGCGGATCGGGCCGCACGAGGTTGTACGGACCCCACTGCTCCTGCTTCATGCCGTCGCCGCAATCGAGCAGGCTGTAATCCTGCCAGCGGTCGGCGACGATGAGCCCGGGGCGGTCGATGATCATGCGCGCCCAGCATTGCGCGAAGCCGCGGGTTGGACAGAAAAAATGGAATCGGCGGGCGGTGGCCGGGCTCTCACCCGGATGCGACTGATGACGTGGATTCTCCTGGGCGTGATACCCCTGGCGGCGCAGGCCCAGCGCTTTGCAAGCGGGGCGGAACGCACCCACCTGCTCGAGCTGTTCTCCTCGGAGGGATGCAGCAGTTGTCCGCCGGCCGAGGCCTGGGTCGGCACCCTGCGGGAGGCGCCCGGGTTGTGGCGCGATTTCGTCCCCGTCGCCTGGCACGTGGACTACTGGGACCGCCTCGGGTGGCGCGACCGCTGGGCCCGCCGCGAGTTCACCGACCGCCAGTACGCCTACGCCCAGCGCTGGGGCAGCGAATCCGTCTATACGCCGGGCTTCGTCCTCGACGGGCGCGAGTGCCGTGGTGCGCCGGGTGTTCCGTCCGCGTCGCCGGAGCGAG
>CAYMSE010000163.1:0-5892 GCA_964392935.1 uncultured Oleiharenicola sp. | reverse complement strand
GGCGTCGGCAGCCGCTGGACGCAGGGCGCCGGCGTGGTCAAGGGCCTGCACCCGTTCGCGCGCCTCGCCGGGCGCCACCGCAGCTTCATCGAGGTGCACCTCGCGAAGACGCGGCGCGTGAGCCACGCCGCCGGCACAACCGTGCCGCATGTCTTCACCACCAGCCACCTCACGCACGCGCCGATCGAGGCCGCGCTGCGGCGGGCGCTCGGCGACGCGCTCGACCGCGACGTGTGGCTTTCGCCCGGCCGCTCGATCGGGCTGCGCCTCGTGCCGACGGTGCGCGACCTGCAGTTCGCCTGGGAGGTGTCCGCGCAGCAGCGCCTCGACGAGCAGAAGCAGAAGGTGCGCGACAGTGCGCGCGCCGCCCAGGCCGCGTGGGCGCGCGCCGCGGGCGAGGGCGCCGACTACACCGACAACGTGCCCGAGCAATGCCTGCATCCCGTCGGCCACTGGTTCGAGATCCCCAACCTGCTCAAGAACGGCACCCTCGCACGCCTCCTCACCGTGCGCCCGCAGCTGCGCACGCTGATGGTGCACAACATCGACACGCTGGGCGCCACCGTCGACCCGGCGCTGGTCGGCTGGTTCCAGTCCGCCGGCGCCACGCTCGGCGGCGAGGTCATGACCCGCCGCATCGAGGACCACGGCGGCGGCCTCGCCCGCGTGAACGGCCGCCTGCGCCTGATCGAGGGCCTGGCGCTGCCGCGCGAGGAGGACGAGTTCGCGCTGACCTACTACAACGCGAACACCTTCTGGATCGACGTCGACCGCCTGTTGGAACTCTTCGCCCTGCGCCGCGCGGACCTCGCCGACGCCGGCCGCACGGCGGAAGCCGTGCGCCGCCTGGCGGCGCGCGTGCCGACCTACGTGACGCTCAAGGAGGTGAAGAAGCGCTGGGGTCACGGCCAGGAGGACGTGTACACCGTGACCCAGTTCGAGAAGCTGTGGGGCGACATGACCGCGCTGCCGGAATGCACCAGCACTTTCGTCGCCGTTCCGCGCGCCCGCGGCCAGCAGCTCAAGGACCAGGCCCAGCTCGACGGCTGGCAGCGCGACGGCTCGGCCGCCCACATCGCGGCGCTCTGCGATTTCGACTGACGGCGGCCGCCACCGCAAGATCCGCGCGGTTAAACCCAAGCGCGGGGCGGGCCCGCGCCGGATTTGACGTTGCCCGCCGGCGGACCCCCTTCCTCAATCGCGCCGATGGCCCTGCAATTCCGCATCCTGGGCAGCGGCAGCTCCGGCAACGCCGCGCTCCTCGCGTCCGACGACACCCGCGTGCTCGTCGACGCCGGCTTCTCCGCGCGCCGGCTCGGCGAGCTGCTGGCGGAGGCCGGGGAATCCTGGGCGCGCATCGACGCCATCTTCCTCACCCACGAGCACGGCGACCACGCCGCGGCGCTCGGCGGGCTGGCGCGGCACCCGCACATCCGGGTGTTCGCCAACCGCGCGACCGCCCAGGCCGTGCAGGCCGGCCTCAAGCACCGCCTCAACTGGCACCTGTTCGAGACCGGCGCGACCTTCACCTTCCGCGATTTCGAGGTGCGCTCGTTCTCCGTGCCGCACGACGCCCAGGATCCCGTCGGCTTCCTCATCGCCCACGGCCACGGCGACCTGCTTTCGCCGCGCCGCAGCCTCGCCTGGCTCACCGACCTCGGGCACGCGCCCGCCAGCGTGCGCGAGTGGATCCGCGAGGCCGACGTGCTGGTCGTCGAGGCCAACCACTGCTCGCAGATGCTGCAGGCCGACCCGCGCCGACCGTGGAGCACCAAGCAGCGCATCAGCGGCCGCCACGGCCACCTCTCCAACACCGCGGCCCGCGAGCTGCTCGAAAGCGTGGCCAGCCCGCGCTGGCGCCACGTGTTCCTCACCCACCTCTCGCGCGACTGCAACTCGCCCGCCGCCGTCGCCGCCGCCTGCGGCGCCGTGCTGGCCGCGCGCGCCTGCGGCTTCTCCGTCGTCGCCCCGGGTGCCGGCACGCCCCCCTTCGAATTCTGACATGACCAAGCTGTCCTACCGCCGCACCAAGATCATCGCCACGCTCGGCCCGGCCACCGAAAGCGAGAAGATGCTGACCCGCCTGATCACGGCCGGCGTCGACGTCATCCGCCTCAACATGGCGCACGCCAAGCACGACTGGACCCGCGAGGTCATCCGCCGCATCCGCACCGTCTCCACCAAGGTCGGCCGCGAGGTCGCGATCATGATGGACATCAAGGGGCCCGAGATCCGCACCGGCGACGTGTCCGCGCCGCTGGAGCTGCGCGCGGGGGAAATCTTCGACTTCACCGTGCGCCCCGGCGCCGACCGCGAAAACGGCGAGGAGATCCGCTCCGTCGACGTCAACTACCGCGACCTCGTCAAGGACATCAAGGTCGGCGACATCGTGCTGGTCGACAACGGCCTCATCCGCCTCGAGGTGCGCGAAAAGCACCACACGCACATCCGCTGCTGCGTGCTCACGCCCGGCTCCCTCGCCTCGCGGCGCCACATCAACCTGCCCGGCGTGCGCGTGAACCTGCCATCCTTCACCGAGAAGGACCGCGCCGACTCGCTCGTCGGCCTCGAGGAGGGCATCGACTTCCTCGCCCTGTCGTTCGTGCGCGAGGCCGCCGACATCGTCCAGCTGCGCTCCTTCCTCAAGAAACAGGGCTCGGCCGTGCGCATCGTCGCCAAGATCGAGGACCAGACCGCCATCGACAACCTCGACGACATCATCCGCGCCACCGACGTGCTCATGGTCGCCCGCGGCGACCTCGGCATCGAGGTGCCGTTCGAGGACCTGCCCGTCATCCAGCACCGCGCCGTGCGCACCTGCCTCGCCGTCGGCCGGCCCGTCATCATCGCGACGCACATGCTCGAATCGATGATCCACCAGCCGGTGCCGACGCGCGCCGAGATCACCGACGTCGCCAACGCCGTCTACGAGCAGGCCGACTGCGTCATGCTCTCCGGCGAGACCACCGTCGGCAAATACCCGCTCGATTGCGTGCGCGTGCTCGACTCCATCTCGCGCCGCGTCGAGGAGGAGCTGGCGGAGGACATGCCCCACCCGACCGTGTTTCTCGACGAGCGCATGAAGTTCATGCACTCGGCCGTCGTGATGGCCAACCAGTTCCCGGGCTCGCGCATCGTCACCTTCACCCGCCGCGGCCTCAACCCGGCCTCCCTCTCCGCCCACCGGCCGCCGCGCGCGCCGATCCTGGCGCTGACCGACACGGTCCAGACCCAGCGCCAGCTGCGCATCGTGCGCTCCGTCGAGCCGTATTTCATCGGGCCCTTCGGCGACCCGGAAAAGACCCTCACCCGCGCCATCGCGATGCTGCGCGATGCCGGCCGCGTGAAGATCGGCGACAAGCTCGTGATCATTTCCGACGTCCTCGCCGCCGACGACAAGCGCGTCGACAGCATCCAGCTCCGCACGGTGCGGTAAACGTTGGTCCGGGAAGAACGTCGGCAGGGCTTACGTTCCGACCGGCCGCGACCGGCGCAGGCCGGCCCGCCCGCAGGACTATTCCCCCTCGCGTCAACGACTTGGGCAACATCCTCCCGCGCGGGGAAAAGTGGAATGCATCCTGCATGGGCGCCGTGCCCCCAACTCCCCATATGAAACTCCCCGCCGCACTCTGCCTCGCCCTGACGATCGCCTCCACCCCGGCCGCATTCGCCACCCCGGTCGCCGGCTCCATCGCCTTCGGCACCATGACGGTGGCCGGCGGCCAGACGGTCACGGCCTCCGATGCGCAATCCTGGTCCAACAACCCCACGACGCTCAACGCCACGGCCGCCGCCTTCCTTTCGCTGGGCACCTTCGGTGGCGACGACTACGGCTACTCCAATGCCTACGGCGGCGGCCAGGCCATCTGGGCCGCGGACGGAAACTCGGGCACGATCGGATTGGGCTACGGCTGGCTGTCCCAAGGGCCTCAAGGCGCCACCTCGTTCGCAACCAATCTCGGCGGACCCAACTGGTCGTACGAATTCGTCGCCGACAGCAACGGCACGTTTGAAATGGACTACGAGATCGACGGCGCCGGGAATATGTTCGGGCTCTGGGGCTTTACCCTGTCCCACACCTTCGATGCCGGTTCCGGCGCGCCGGTCACGAATCCGATCGATCCGTCGTCCACCGGCCACTTCTCCGGGCAGCTCACCGCCGGCCAATCCTATCTCGTGACGCTCATGAACAACGGCAACGTCTCCGGCAATCTGACCGCGATCACCGGCAGCGTTGGCGCCGGATTCAAGTGGTGGATCACGTCGTCGGCGTCCGTGCCGGACTCCGGCGCCACCGCCACCTTGCTGATCGGCGGTCTGGCCCTGCTCGGCGTCGCCCGGCGCCGGCGCTGAAGTCGGGCCCGGCGGCGGAACGAATCCCTTCCTCCGCCACTGGAGGCTTGTCTTCCCGGGGGCGCCGCGGAATCCACAGGCATGTCGAACCGCCCCGCCTTGCGCGCCCTCCTGCCGGCGCTTTCCCTCGTGGCGGCCGGCGCACTGCATGCCGGCCGCTTTGTCGCCGACTCCGCCCTGGACCTCCGCGCCCTGCTCCCGCCGCCGCCGGCCGCCGACTCCGTCGTCACGCGCGCGGAACTCGACGTCGTCCTCCAACTCCAGGACCTGCGCACGCCGGCACTCGCCGCCCGCGCACAGGTCATCGAGCAGGAAACCCTTTTCCCCTTCGCCGCCGACGTCGTCGGACCGTGGTTCACGGCCGACCGGCTGCCGAAGACCGCCGCGCTGTTCGCCGCCGTTCGCGACGACTTCCTCCCGGTCAACCGCGCCGCGAAGGCCGTCTGGCCGCGCCGGCGGCCGCCGTTCGCCGACGCCCGCGTGAAACCCTGCGTCGAATTCAGCGACAGCGGGGCCTATCCGAGCGGACACGGCATCCAGTCCGCACTCTGGGCCGCTCTGCTGACCGAACTGATGCCGGACCACGCCGCGGGTTTCCAGGCGCGCGCGGCGGAGACCCGCCGCCTGAAACTCTTCTCCGGCGTCCACTACCCGAGTGATCTCGAGGCCGGCCGCCTCGTCGGCGAGGCCCTCGCGCGCGAGATGCTCATGAGCCCCGCCCTCCGGGCCGCGCTCGCGGAGGCCCGTGCTGAAATCGCCGCCGCCCGACCGCGGTGACAGCGCCGTCCCGTCAGTCCCCGACGCGGGCGAACCGCGGCACGCGCGCGCCGGCGACCGCGACCGTCTCGACAAACATCGCGCGCGGCCGCACCCACAGCCCGCGCTCGCCGTAGAGCGCCTGGTAGACGACGAAGACCTCCTCCGTCTCCGTGTGCCGCGCGACCCCGAGCACGCGATAGTCGTTTCCCTTGTAGTGGCGGTACCGTCCCGGCGACGGCGCATCTGGCGAGGATTCCATCCCCCGAGCAAACCGCCCCGCCCGCGGAAGAAAACCCCGATTTCATCCCACCCGGCCCGGTCTTTGCGGGACGTCACGCAATACGTGACATCTCCCGCTGCCGCCCGCTCCGCCCTCGGCGCCGCCACCGTGCCGATGTCACGTAATGCGTGACATCGGCAAACCGCGCTCATCCCAAGGTCGCGGGCTCACCGCTTGCCTCTTTGGGCAATCTGCTCTTCGTCTTTCGTCCCGGCGCGCCGCCCGCGTCGTCTTTCCACCGGTCTCCGCCTCCCATGCCCGATCCCATTCCCGTCACCGTCCTCACCGGCTTCCTCGGCGCCGGCAAAACCACGCTGCTCAACCGCATCCTCACCGAGCAGCACGGCCGCAAGGTCGCAGTGATCGAGAACGAATTCGGCGAGGTCGGCGTCGACAACCAGCTCGTCATCCAGAGCGACGAGGAGATCTTCGAGATGAACAACGGCTGCATCTGCTGCACCGTGCGCGGCGACCTCCTCCGCATCCTCGGGCGGCTGATG
>CAYMSE010000162.1:0-3322 GCA_964392935.1 uncultured Oleiharenicola sp. | reverse complement strand
GGGATCGACTCGTCCCCCTGCCCTGCGAGCGACGAGACCAGCGCGCGTTTCTCCGCGGCATCGTCCGTCAACACGGCCCGCGCGATCACGCGCCGCGCGGCCTCGGCGGCCCGGGCGGGCACGAGGCAGAGGACGACGGCGGCCAGGAGCAGGATGACGCGGAGGGTTTGCTTCATGCCAGGGTGCGGAAGCCAATGCTGGATTCGTGCCAAAAGAAGCGGGGCGGGTCGTTAATACCCGCCCCGCCACCATTACCTACAAACCAAAGCGGAAACGCTTACTTGAACTTACCCTTCAGCCACGGTTCGCCGTAAACGTTGGCGAAGGACTTGAGGATCTTGAACTGGCCGTCGGCCTTCGTCTCGCCGATGTAGACGTTCTTCGTCAGGTGCATGTTCTTCTGCGTCGTGACGGTGCCGCCCTGGCCGTCGAAGGAGAGACCGCTCTTCAGCGCGGCGCGGACCTTGTCGACGTCGAACGAGCCGGCCTTCTCGACCGCGGCCTTCCAGAGGTACATGCCGTCGTAGCTCAGCACCATCGGCGAGCAGGTCACGCGGCCTTCCTTGACGAGCCCGGGAACGGTGCTCTGCGCGAGCCACGCCTTGAAGTCCGCGACGAACTTCTTGTTGGCCGGCGAGTCGATCGATTGGAAGTACGTCCAGCAGCCGAGCTGGCCGACGAGCTTGTCGGCCGGCAGGCCGCGGAACTCATCCTCGGAAATCGAGAACGAGACGACCGGGCAGGTCTCGGCGGTGAGGCCGGAGGCGGCATACTCCTTGAAGAAGGGCACGTTCGTGTCGCCATTCAGCGTCGAGATCACGCAGGCGTCGCCCGAGGCGGCGAACTGTTTGATCTCGGCGACGATCTGCTGGTAGTCCGTGTGGCCGAAGCCGGTGTACTTGCCGGCGGCGATGATCTTGCCGGACTCGTCCTTCTTGAACCCGCCGCCGATGTTCTCGAGCGGCACGCCCTTGCTCAGGAGGTACTCCAGGAGCACGAGGTTGGTCGTCTGCGGATAGACGTAATCGGTGCCGAGCAGGTAGAACTTCTTCTTGCCGTCCGCGAGATAGTAGTCGACCGCGGGCGTGGCCTGCTGGTTGACGGCCTCGGCGGTGTAGAAGACGTTCTGCGACTCCTCCTCGCCCTCGTACTGGACGGGATAGAAGAGCAGCGCGTTGTTCTTCTCGAGGACCGGCAGCACGTACTTGCGGCTGACGGAGGTCCAGCAGCCGAAGGTCACCGCGACCTTGTCCTGCTCGGTGAGCTGCTTGGCCTTCTCGGCGAAGGTCGGCCAGTCGGAGGCGCCGTCGACGATGACGAGCTCGATCTTCTTGCCGAGCACGCCGCCCTTCGCGTTGATCTCGTCCGCGGTGAACATCAGGATGTCGCGCAGGGAGGTTTCGCTGATGGCCATCGTGCCGGACAAAGAGTGGAGGACGCCGACCTTGACGGTGTCGGCCGCCGAGGCGGAGCCGACGAAGGCGCCCAGGGCAAGAGCCGCGGCGCCGACGAGAGAGACGAGTTGCTTGATCATGGATGGTGGAGGTTGGGGCCGCCGAGGCCGGCCGGGCGCGGGTGCACCCGGCCGGATCCGCCGGCACTTGTGCAGGGGCTGAAGGGCTGGTCGGCGGCGCGGCTCAGAACTTGAACAGGGCCTGGACGCCGACGAAGTTCTTGCTGCCGCCGACGTCGTAGTCGTAGTAGGAGTACTCGGCGCGCACGGAGAGGTTGTCGGTCAGCTTGTAGGTCGGGCACACCGTGTATTGCACGTATTTGCTCGCGGCCACGGTGTCGTCCGGCACGTCGCCGCTGATGCGGACGATCCACGAGACCGGGCCGGCCGGCGTGTAACCGAGCTCCGCGAGCCACGAGGTGCCCTTCTTGCCGACGCCGCCGTCGGTGTTGGCCACTTCGCCGGCGATGAAGATCTCCTTGGTCACGTTGTACTGCGCCCAGAGGTCCAGCGTCAGCACGGAGTGCGGTTGGAAGCCGCCCTTCGTGTCGTAGGCGAAGCCGGCCCAGACCACGAGACCGTCGGCCGAATACTTGTAGTAGCCCTCGAAGCCGCCGTTGTGGATGAGTTCGCCGTCGCCCTTGAAGACGCTGGTCGGACTGTAGACGGAATCCAGGAGCGCGAGACCCCAGCTGTTGGCGCCTGCGCTGTAGTCGAGGCGCACGCCGGAGTGGTACGCCGGGATCGAGAACATCGAGCCCACCGTCGGGGCGCCGTAGGTGATCTGGGTCATGTTCACCGGATCGAACGCCTCGTAGCCCAGATAGCTGAGGAACTTGCCCGCGGTGACCGAGTAGCCGGCGCCGAGGTCATAGGTCGCGTAGGCGTCGAGCACGGTGACATCGGAGCCGGAGGTGCCGGGATAGAAGAGGCTCACGACTCCGGTCACGGGCTTGAACGACGCGGTAAACAGCGTCTTGACCGCATCGGTGTCGAAGTGGTCGGAGGCCGGCGCGCCGTCCCATTTGGTGTACTGGTACGAACCGACGGCGTAGCCGCCGACGGAGAAGTTGTCGTGCAACTTGACGTCGGCTGAGGCCGCGACGACGAGGGCCAGGAGAGCGGCGGCTCCGCCAGCTCGTCTGAGGGTTTGCTTGGTCATGAGTTCAGGAGGGTTTGATTGCGGTTTGTGTTGGCGAGCGCCGCGCCGGTTCAGCGGTCGCGGACTCGCGCGCCACTTAGCAGCCGGTTTGCCAGCATTCGAACGTCGCGCTGTCATAAGCCTCGCGCGGTGAACGCGATTGGCACTTCGCGCAACAATCCCGTTCATGCCGCGCGTTCGCGCACAAACGCGATTCATGCCGCCGTCCACATCCGCAGAGTGAAACGCCGCGACCAACGTCCGCCGCGCGTCGTCTGCTGCCACCGCGCGCCGCGCGCGCGGAAATTCAAGCCCGCCTAATGGCCGGCCTTGGCGGCATCAGTCTTCGTGATGCCCGGCTGCAGCGAGGTGAAATTCCCCTCCTCGCAGCTGCGCACGAAGCCCTCGGTGACGGACTTCAAATCCTCCCAGCGCCGCCGGATCGCCTTCGCCTCGTCCTTGGAGATCTGGTTGTCCGACGCCGCGACGGCAATCACGCCGAGCATGTCGGCGAACTCCTGCACGATGTTGTTCGTGTACGGAATCAGCTGGTACGGATGCGGCCGGTCCTTCGGGTTCGTGATGAAGAAGCCGCCGGCGCGCTCGCACACCCACTGGGCGATGCGGGCGTCGTGCGTGATGCGCAGGAGCTGCTCGATGCGGTCCAGCGGGTTGTTGGCCCCGCTGCCGGTCTCGTCCTGCGGCGGCTCGGCCCACTTGTAGATCAG
>CAYMSE010000161.1:0-4858 GCA_964392935.1 uncultured Oleiharenicola sp. | reverse complement strand
TCGCCCTGGCGCGGTCGCGCCCCGGCCCGAGCGCGAAGTAGCGCGCCGTGATCATGTCGTGTTCAAGCGCCGGCAGCCGGTCACGATACCGATATGCGTTGGTCATCGCGCTGTCGATCGCCGAGCGCGCGCCGCCATAGTTCGACAGCGCAGCGGCGAGGGCATTCCACGCCGACGCAAAGGTGGAATCAATCGCCACGGCCTCGCGCAACATCCCGATGGCGGCCGCGTTGCCGAGGCCGTTGGCGCGCACGCCGTCGGAGTATTTTCGCAGCGCGTCGAGTGACGCGGTCGTCGCCTGGGTCAGCGGTGGCGTGCCGTTCACCGCGCGCAGCGACTCGCCCGCCTTGGCGCGGAGTGCGCGGGCGAGCCGGTCGGCCGCGTCGATCAGCCCGCGCGGGCCGTCACCCGTCTCGCGGAACGACGCCATCTCCGTGCCCGAATCGGCGCGGACCAGGCGGAGCGTCACGACGTATCCGCCGGCTACCCCCGTCACCTCGCCGTCCACCACGGCCTTGATGCCCTCGCGGATCGCGATCTGCCGGGCGATGGCGCTGTCCACGGTGGCGGTCTTCGGCAGCTTGAGCCGTTCGAGCGCCGCCGACACAGCCGCCGGTGACGTGAGCGCGAATGCCGTCGAGCCGTTCAGCCCCGCGCGCACGGCATCGCTGAGCACTCGGCCCAGCGTGCTGTCGGCGTTGACCGTCCGGAAGTCGTCAATGATGACGGCGTCCTGTGCGCCGAGCGCACCGGTCGCGCGCAGCGAACCGAACGGCCCGATGCCGAGGGCGCGCATGGCCATGAATCCGCCGATCGCGGCGATGAACGTGCCGAACGCGAGCATGCCCCCACGGGCCGTCTTGTACCAGCTCACGTGCGGGGCGGCCTTGAGCGCCATGGTCGCGATGGTGCCGTGCGCCGTGGTGCTCGGACTGCCGCCGGGCGTGAAGGTCGGCGTCGCGGTCGCCGCGCGGCGCGCCACGCGCTGCACGTAGCCGGTCCAGAGCACCACTGGCAATCCGAGCGCCATCACGATCAGCGAACCCGGAAACACCCAGTCGGGCAGGCCGATGCCGACGATCGCCGCCTTGGCCACGATCGCGACCACTGCGAACGCGGCGGCGTAGATCGCGAGCGCCTTGCGGAACATGCCCGTGCCGCCGAGCAGGATGGCCGGCATCGCCTGCATGCTGCCACCGCCGGTGGTTTCGAGCCCCTGCAGGATCTGCGTGGCGTCCTGCGGCCGGTCGTTCGCGTCCTTCGCGAGGCACTGCATCACGAGGTCGGCGAGCTGCTTCGGCGTGTCGGGGCGCAGGTCGCTCACCGGCACGGGTGTTTCGCTCATGTGCGCGGCGAGCATGCGCTGCGGCGTGCGGTTGGCGAACACCACCTGCCCCGTCAGCAGCTCGTACGCCATGGCGCCAAGGGCGTAGATGTCGGCGCGGTGATCTATGTCGGGGTCACCTGCGGCTTGTTCGGGCGCCATGTACGCCGGCGTGCCGATGCTGGTTCCCACTTGGGTGAGCGTCGCACCGGCGCCGCTCGTGCGCGCGGCGCTGATGGCCTTGGCGATGCCGAAGTCGGTGACAACGGCCGCGCCCTCGGAGAGCAGCACGTTGTCGGGCTTGATGTCGCGGTGCACCACGCCCTGCCGGTGCGCGAACGCGAGCGCGCGCGACACGTCGCGGAGGATGTTCACCACTTCGGTGATCGCGAGCGGCCCCCTGCCGAGCCGGGCGCGCAGCGATTCGCCGGTGACGAACGGCATCGTGTAGTACGGCAAGCCGTTGGTGTCGCCCGCGCTGATGACCGGGACGATGTTGGCCTGCAGCAGCGAGGCCACGGTCTGGATTTCGCGCTCGAACCGCTCGACGCTGATGCCCTGCGCCAGCTCCGGCGAGAGCACCTTCACCACCACCTTCCGCTTGAGGCGCGTCTCCTCGGCGACGAACACCTTGGACATGCCGCCGCCCCCGAGCTCGCGCTCGAGCGTGTGCGTGCCCGAGAGCGTGGCCTGGAGCTGGTTGCGAAGTTCGCCGCTCACGCGCTCATCTGGTCGAAATTGGCCTGCAGCTGCTCGCGAATCTGTTCGGTCAAATCCGGGCGGTTGGGTGGGGCCAACGGCTGCTGTCGCATCTAATGTATTCGTGGGAACCGTCATGGCTACCGCGTCGCCAGCAGCGGCCCGGCTCGCGGGTGGGCGCCTTTTCCGTTACCGTCCGGTCATGACCTTTCCGGCCCATCTCCCCCGGCCCGGTCGCGCCCGGCGCGCCCGCGGTCTCATCGCCGTTCCGTTCGCCCTGGTTGCGCTCACGCTCGTCGCCCTGCCCGCCGCCGCGCAGCGCGCGCCGGCGCGTGCCGCGCCGGCCGCCACGGCGGCTCCGCATCCCGCGTACGACCCGACGCTCTTCACGAACCCCGACGCCACGTCGAATCGATTCAAGGCGCTGCGCTGGCGCAACGTGGGACCGTTCCGCGGCGGCCGCGTGGACGCCATCGCGGGCGATCCGGTGGACATGTTCACCGCCTACTTCGGCGCAGTGAACGGCGGGGTCTGGAAGACGACCAACGGCGGCCAGACCTGGCGCAACATCACCGACGGCAAGACCGACATCTCGTCCGTCGGCGCGATCGCCGTGGCGCCGAGCGATCCGAACGTGATCTACGTGGGCACGGGCGAGTCGCAGATGCGCGAGGACCTCACCTACGGCACGGGGATGTACCGCACCACGGACGGCGGGCAGACCTGGCAATCGCTCGGGCTCGGCGACACGCAGCAGATCGGCGCCGTACGCATCGACCCGAACGACCCGGACCGGGTATTCGTCGCGGGGATGGGCCACGCGTTCGGCCCGAACGCCGAACGCGGCGTGTTCCGCACGCTCGATGGCGGCAAGACGTGGAAGAAAGTGCTCTTCCTCAACGACAGCACCGGCGCGATCGACATCTCGATGGACCCGTCGAACCCGCGGATCCTCTACGCCGCGATGTGGAAGTTCCAGCGCACGCCCTGGGGCATGAATGCGGGCGGCGGCCGCTCGGGCCTCTGGAAGACCACCGACGGCGGCGACACCTGGACGGAACTCACGTTCAACCCGGGCATCCCGCGCAGGCTCCTCGGCAAGATCGGCGTGTCGGTGTCGCCCGCCAACCCGCAGCGGGTGTACGCGGCGATCGAGGCGCCCGACTCGCTCACCGGGGTGTACCGCTCCGACGACGGCGGCGCGCACTGGGCCGCGATGAGCCTCGACCAGAAGTGGTCCGTGCGCTCGTTCTACTACATGGCGATCACGGCGGACCCGAAGGACGAGAACACCGTGTACATGATGAACCTGAGCACGTGGCGCTCGGTGGACGGCGGCAAGACGTACACGAACCTCCGGGTGCCGCACGGCGACACGCACATCACGTGGGTGGACCCGAACGACTCGCGCCACCTCATGAACGGCAACGACGGCGGCGCCACGATCTCGTTCGACAATGGCGCCACCTGGTCGAGCATCTACAACCAGCCGACGCCGCAGTTCTACCACGTGGTGACCGACAACCAGTTCCCGTACCGCATCTACGGCGCGCAGCAGGACAACTCGGCCATCTCCGTGCGGAGCCGCTCGGACGACGGCGCGATCGGCGAACGCGACTACTTCAGCGTGGCGGGCTGCGAGAACGCGACGATCGCGGTGGATCCGCGCGACCCGAACGTGACGTACGGCGGCTGCTACATGGGCCAGCTCTCGCGGTACAACTCGGCCACGCGGCAGGAACGCGACATCTCCGTGCACCTCATGAACTACGACGGCTTCGCCGTGGCCGACGTGCCGGACCGGTTCCAGTGGACGTTTCCCGTGATGGTGTCGCCGCACGACCCGTCCACGCTGTACGTGGCGTCGCAGCGCGTGTGGCGCTCCCGCACGGAGGGCGCCAGCTGGGAGCCGATCTCCCCCGATCTCACGATGCACGACCCGAAGACGATGGGCCCGTCGGGCGGCCCGATCCACCTCGACATGACCGGCACGGAGTGGTACGCCACGATCTATGCCCTGGCCGAGTCTCCCGTGACCGCCGGCGTGCTCTGGGCCGGTTCCGACGACGGGCTCATCCACGTCACGCGCGATGGCGGCGCGACGTGGCAGAAGGTGACGCCGCCCGGCTACGGCACGCTCACGCGCACGGCGGGGATCGACGCGTCGCACTTCGACGCGGGACGCGCCTACGTGGCCGCGAACCGCTACCAGCAGGACGACTACACGCCGTACTTCTGGAAGACCACCGACTTCGGACGCACATGGACGGCCATCTCGGCCGGCATCCCGGTCGGCGCGTACGCGCGGAGCATCCGCGAGGACCCCGTGCGGCGCGGCTTGCTGTATGCCGCGACCGAGGCCGGGGTGTACGTCTCGTTCGACGACGGCGCCAGGTGGGAGCCGCTGCAGCTCAACCTCCCGCGGACGAGCGTGCGGGACCTGACCGTGCACGGGAACGACCTGATCGCCGCCACGCACGGACGCGGTTTCTGGGTGCTCGACGACGTCTCGATGCTGCGGGCGATGGCCGACTCCGTGACGTCGCGGGCCGCCTACCTCTTCGCGCCCGCGAAGGCCGTCGCGTGGGCCGGCTACCGGTCGCGCAGCCTCACCGAGGGCGAGAATCCGGCGGGCGGTGCGTACGTGGACTACTGGTTCAAGGAGGCGCCGAAGGAGAAGGTCTCGCTGCAGTTCCTCGATCCCTCCGGGAAGCCGATCCGCACCTACACGAGCGACGTCACCACGCCGGACTCGCTGCCTGCCCCGAACGACTCGCTCGCACGCGCGGCCGACGCCGCACGCCGCGACTCCTCGTCGCACGAGCCGGCCGACTC
>CAYMSE010000160.1:0-8636 GCA_964392935.1 uncultured Oleiharenicola sp. | reverse complement strand
AAGATTTTGCGGAAGAAAGATTTTGTTTCTTGGTGCTTGTCTGTCCGAAGTGTAAGTGTATATGCTAAAGGTGTCCATTTTGAATTTCTATGTCAGCTCGTCTGTTGGTTTGTGCGGTCGTCCCACCATAGCCTATAACGGTTTGGCGCTTGGCGTTCGTGCGGGATTTCAGGGCACAAAACTGCCAACCCAGCACTAAAGTTGATTAGAAAAACTGAACTTGAATTTATGCACTTCACCCCGCATGACGCCAAACGCATGTTAGCAGATGGCGTTCTGTCTCCCGTGTCAAGTTTCACGACCTTTTTGTTAAGTAATAAACTGTCTGAAAGCTTGTTTATATAGGCTAGAGCGTTGGCAAAAAAATTAAAACACCGAGGGGAGGGAAAAAATGAATTTCTTCTTGGGTCGGGCAGACACACTCTTTTGCAAACTTTGGTTTGTGCGTTGGCTTGTAGCGGTTTGCAAATGTGTGTGTCTGCTGCATGGGTTAGTTACCTTTAAGATACTCATATACTGATGGAATTCCAACTCTGCTATTGTGTGAAATTCTTTTCTGAAGCAACTCAGATTTATATGGATTCACAAGCGAACAAATATAAGTCAGAGCACAGTCAGTGTTTTTGTAAATAAATGTATCAGCATATTTAATTCTGTTTGCAACGCCAGGATATTTATCACTTCTGTTGTCCTTTGCTGTGATGAAATGATTTGCCTTGAATACAGCAACTAAATCAATTAGCTCGTTTCCCTCCTGGACTGCGGGAAGAAAAAAATGGTTGCCACTTTTCCCTTCAGAAATGGTGTTATTAGAGTTTCCAAGCGGAACAGATTGAAATTTCACTAATTCAATAAACTCTATGTAACGAGTATTCCCCTGTGATAAGTCGCAGTCGGGTGTAGCGATAAAGCCATAACAGTTTTGCTCACCAGAGTTAATTTTTACAATATCACCATTTGAAATGAACTCCGGAGATGATTTATAATAAAGAATTTTATTAATGACTTTTCTTTTGTCATCTGATGTAGTTTGGAGTTGTGCTACCTGAACCTGAGCTATTAATGGCTGGATATTATCACGGAAAAATTTGTCTGTTGTCACACTTTGTAACAATATATTGATAATAAAATCATTTGACCAATCAATGTTTCCGTTTTCAGAAATAATGCTTTTATAAACTGCTGCTATGTTTCCGTCTTTGATTTCGTTTAAACTCCAAAATGTTTTGTGAATCTTATCATAAACTTCTTTCAAATAAATATTGGAAAGTTTTGCAGTGTATTCAGATGTTAGCCATTCTTCAATTTTTGAATTTATCTCAGAAAAATTATCCTTTTGAAACTCCCTAATTAAGTTTTTTGGATATGAAATAGTTCCTTGCTCTAACTCGTTTTTGAAATCATCAGCATGTTGGGAATAAATCATTACAGGTGCATAGTATTTCCCATTTAGCTCTGCCAAAATCTGCTTACTTAAAATGGATGATTCAGGTTCTTCAAGAAACCAGTCAAGAACAATACAATCAAAAAGAGCTTTACTTTTTATCCACTTCAATCCTTCGTCTTTTGTAGCACAAAGAATAACTTCGGTCTGGCTTCCTGCAAATCCTTCTAATATTGCTTCGCTTTGATTTTCGACTTCATCGTCAATTATTAAAACTCTTCTCATTCTATTCTTTATTGTCGTTAAATACCAATTTAAAAGTTGCTCCCGTCAATAATCCGTTTAAATCATCTTCTGTTACAAGATAGATTCCAAAATTTTTCTCGTCCATTATTTCTTTTACAATGTAAAGTCCAAGTCCTCTGCCATCTTCACCTTTCATTGAAAAGAAAGGATCAAAAATTTTGTCCCTGTATCTTGTTGCTATTCCGGGACCACTGTCAGAAATATAAACCGTTTTATCTTTTGCATTAATGAGAATCTTGATTTGCTTTTTATCTGTTTCAGATTTCCTTGAACACCAAAAAATAGCATTGTCAATCAGGTTGTTGAATATTTGCATACAAGAGCCCTCACGCATTGTAATGTCAAATGAATCACCTTCAACTATCAATTCAATTCCGGCTTTTTCTATAAATGGCTCTTGTAGCGAAATTGTATTTTTTATTATTTCAACAATGCTTAATTCTTTTTCCTTAGCTACTTTTTTGATGTAAAACATTGGGCCCAACAAACGAATATCATTTCGCAGAGCTTCCAAC
This sequence comes from uncultured Oleiharenicola sp., assembly GCA_964392935.1. Classification (GTDB taxonomy): domain Bacteria; phylum Verrucomicrobiota; class Verrucomicrobiia; order Opitutales; family Opitutaceae; genus Lacunisphaera. The sequence goes on along the minus strand of CAYMSE010000160.1, from coordinate 6,431 downwards.
GCCCCGCTGATTGAATCTACTTCTTTCTTGGTCTTTGCGTCTGTAAGGTCAATCCGCTTTTTTAATCTTTCTAAGGATGATAATGCACCACTTACAAGTCGTGCAAATTCATGAGTAAATCTTTCTGCTGCAAGGCCTGTTCCAGCAAGATTGAAAAGTATTTGCTTATCCTTTTCCAGTTCATCAATCGTGTCAGTTACCTGTTGCTTTAATTCCGTTACTTGCTGTTCTACTTTATTAAGTATTGGTCTGGTAGCAGTTGCTGTTTTCTGGTCACTTTCCTCAACTTTCTTTTTAATCTCATTAAGATCGGCTTTTACGTTGGTAACTTTAGCTTCAATTTTTTCATTATTAGTTTTCTCCTTTACTGGAGTCATCCTCTTTCTGTCTTCATATTGAATGCCTTCAAATATTGTAAAGGCACCAAAAATCAATGAACGAAACTTTTCATAGTATTCGTCTTCTATAAGCCCTTCCCGGTTTGTTTTGTCCTTGAGATGTGTATTTGAATCTTGATTAATTTCAATCATTCCGATAACATTTTCGTTACCAACTCTCATTCCAGGAGATTGAATTCTTCTGTTATCTAAGTTCAACCAATCGTTCCCTCTTTCTCCGTAAGGCATTATTCTTATTCCATCTCTATAAACACTTACTCCACACCACTCTGCTAAATCCTTCTTATTTATATTTGATGCTTTTAATTTATCTGAACTCTTGTCATATACATGAAGATTGATAAGAAACTCACCAACTTCAACATTTTGCCTGATAGACTCCTTAGTTTCTTTGAAAATATTTGCACTGCCGGAATGTTTTAAGGCTTTAAATCCGGGCATTTTAAATTGATAATCGTAGTCAACATCACCTTTGTCGTTTACTATTGCGAAAAAAGTATAATGTGCTTTTTCAAGTATGTCAGATGTTTCAAGGTCTGCATATCTTTCTAAATCTTCCGGGCAATTTTCAAATCGTAGTGATACATCAAAATTGTTAGCACCTTTGAAAGGGCTTTTCATTCTGCGGAGAGAATTGGAAACCTTAGCAATTTCGTCCTTAGTCCACTCTGATTTCAGCTTTGTAATTTCAAGGATTGTTCCGGTTTCTTTATACTTAAACCTGTCAGAAGTTTGCATTTTGTAGCCAACAGTAACTTCATGCAAATCTTTTCCCCTTTCGTCAAATTTAGACCAATCAATCTCTACGAATAGTTCCTGTTCGGTTTCAATGGTCTTGGTTATCATATTAAGATGATTTCCGATTTGCTGTGCAGCAAATCTTCCAACCCCTTTTTCACCAAGCGGTAACCTTTTAAGTTTTGTCCTCTCTTTTCTTTCCTTTTGTTCCTCTTTGTGTCCGGTTGCAGGGTTCATCCACTTATTTGTAAAGGTTGGCAAATCCATTCCTGTTCCGTTATCACGAATTATAATTTTTGCATTGGGGGTATTCAATGAATGCATTACAATTTCCACCTTGGTTGCATCAGCATCATAGGAGTTTTTTACTAACTCAATAATTCCGACTGTAGCATCTTTTATTAGCTGCTCACCGAGAATTTTGATAAGTCTCGCCTTTGGTGTAAAATTTATTTCTTTCATTTAATCTGTGTGTTCTCTGTTTGTTTTACAAATCCGCATGTTCGTCATAATCGGATGTTGATATTGGGGTGAAATAATAATGCTTCTTCCTTGCCCTAAAGTAGGCACATCATCCCAAATTGCCTCGTTTACGTTACCTCCTGAAATTTTCAAGGCATTTAGATTTCTGTTTCCGGTTGTTTGATGAATTATCTTAGTGTTACATAGCTCAAATATTTCCTCTGGTAGGTGCGATGGTTGCTGTGAAATAAAACACAAACCAAGCCAGCGTTTTCTACCACGCCTTGTTACTTCACGCAAACGGTCAAGTAATGCTTCCATTTTGGAAGCATTTTCTTTACTTACAAATGTGTGTGCTTCTTCAATGAAAATTATTGTTGGCGGTAAGTCAGGGTTAGAAATTTTGCTGTCAAAAATCTTGCGTAGTAAATATGCAATTACAATGTTGTTTACCTGAACTGTATATGAATTGCTTAAATCTAAAACCGATACTTTTCCTGCTTTGAGGAAATCTCCAACATCAAGCAAATCATCTGTTGAATCAAAAATTCCAAATCTTCTCAAACGATTCAATAATCTTTTTACTACTAGCCATGATGCTTTAGAAGAACCTTTTTGCTCAGTAACTTCAACATTTAACCTTTCAAGTAGAGATTGGATTGTCAAATCAGGATATTCGGGTTCTTCCTGAAATTTATTTTCGTCAATTGCTTTCCATTGATTTTTTGGATTTTTGGGTTTGGTTGATTTTGTTGTAATGTCTGCAACCTGTTTATCCCATAAATCAATAAAACGATCTTCCTGCGTTTCATTCATTCCCATAATTGCTGAAAGTTCATAAGGTGATAAACTTCCAAAAGGAATACTAAACTCTAAAGAATCTGCTCTCTTACTGTCAGTTCCGGCAGGGTTGTAAACCTGAAATGCTCTTAACCCTTCCGGTGTTATCTGATACTGTTCTGCTTTCTTTTTCAGCCCAGGATTATGTTCTATTTCAGAATTAGGTTTGTCCATTGAAATATACTCCCCTTCAACATCAAGAACAACAACTGCCCAACCCGCTGCTGCTGCCTCCTCAATTAATACCTGAGATGAATTGGTTTTTCCTGACCCCACAGTTCCGAATATTCCAATATTTCGGGGCAATACAACTTTTGAATTAGCATCAAGATATACACGTATCCCTTCATAGCCACTTAATTGACCCAAATACATGTTGCCTTTGAGTTTCAATAGCTCCTGAATTTTATCAGGTGGTAGATTGTAAACGGGTGATTTTGGATGCGGTCTCGTCTGCACACCTGACAGGTGTGATGAGTTGTAATGAAACAAGCCAATTAATTCACAATATCCGATTCCGTGATAATCAGGAATAAAAGCAATGTCACCTGCCTGCACAATAGATGCTCTTGCAAAAGCAGAATCACGGCTTACTGCATCGGGAGTAAAGAATGGACCTCTTGTAAGTCTTGCTAAATAGTAATATCCGTCTGTATCATGTGGAATAATCACGTATTTACCTCTTGATAATTCTTTAAGTTTATCATACGGGACACGAATTTCAACTTCGTTGTTTGAGCCAACCCCCGAATCAAAGTTTACAAAACCTAAAGCAAGTTTTTTATCTAATTCCATGATTTTACTTTTGTCTTAATGTTTCTTCTGACATTTCGGATAGGAATTCTCCTTCCTTCGCCAATTGATATTCAATTATTTTATTAAAGTCGCTAGCTTTGAAATAAGTTGAACAAAGGTTGTCAGCATAATCTACCAGCAAGGGAAATCCTTTTTCTTTTTGAAACATTGCATCACGGGAAATTATCCTTGCAGCAAGATCAAAGATTTCTTCATGTGCATGAAATACATAAGGTCGTTGTGAAATTTTTATCACACCAACTTTTATTTTCATTACTCTTTGGTTGATAAAATTGTTCACTTTCAGAAAATCTTCTTCCCGCCAACGGTCTTTATCTTTAAGTAGTGTTCTGTCTTCTAAAATTTCAAGTCCTACAGATTTTTTCAATTGAACATATTCACCAGGATTTAATGAAAGACCGATTCTAATGTATGCGTCATTTTGTGAACGGCTAACAATACTGAAACATTTTCTGTTTGCAATAATCTTTTCAAGAATCTCTAATGTTACATCAAGAATTTTCAATTCAGCTTTTCCCGGATTGGCAAGCATCTCAAAAGGAATCAATGGCCCATGATAAATTTTGTATTTGTCTTTAAACTTATCTTCAAGCCCAAGTTCACGTTCCCTGACTTGTAAAGCTGCTCTTAATACAGGAGCAGAAACAACCTTGTTTATGCTTTCATGTGAGTATAGATAATCTGCAACATCTTTGATGTCCTGTTTATATTTTGCTTCTGAAATAAAATAGGAATGTTGAATCTTTTCGTTCAGATAATTCACGGCTACAACTCCTATCTGTGCCATTGTCCCTGTAATTGTCTTATGTGTTGCAATTGTCCCGTCAATCCCTACAACTTCACCGGATGCAAGAAGATTTTTTTCAGCTTCAAGTTCATTAGGAATTCTCTTTATCTCAAAATTCTTTTCAATGAACTCACGTATAGCTTTCTTGTGCTTTCTTCCCTCTGAAATATCTTTTGATAGTTCAGTTGAATATTGATTAATACCCTCTGCTATGTAATCTTCATAGCTGCTCCATGATTTTTGATTTAGTATTTCACGAAAGGTTATGCTCATATTTTCTGAAACTGCTTTTTAATACCGTTGGCAATAGCCAAAGACAATAGCGGTGGAACAGCATTTCCGATTTGTCTGAAGGCAGCAGTTCTTGAACCTTCAAAATAGAAATTATCCGGGAATGATTGAATCCTTGCAGCTTCTCTTACAGAAATTGAGCGGCATTGGTTGATACTTGGGTGAATGTAATAGTGTCCGTCTTTTGAAATGTGTGCAACAACTGTATGCGAAATACCTTTACCATCAACAACTTTGAATCGGTCAAGGAATGAATCGGTATTTTTCTGAGTTCTTAATTTTTCAGGAATATCAGTGTATTTTAATCTTTTGTTTTCCTGTTCCCATTTCTGAATCGCAATCTTATATATTTTGAGGTCGTTGCTGTTGTGTGGCCTTGAAATATGTTGTGTATAAAAGTCAACTCCATTACTTAAATGAAATTGTTTTAAATATTCAGATGGTTCTTTTCTGTATTTTCCTTTATTTATGACCTGACCCGGAGCAAGAGGAGATAAGTCAGAAAAAATATCTTCTACAGTGTAATTATGAACAATTGGTTTTAACTCAGGAAATGAAAATTGAATATCTTTTCTCCATCCAACAATGATAACTCTTCTGCGATTTTGCAAAACACCGTAATCTTTTGCATTAAGTATCCGGTCATCTATTTCATATCCGAGCTTTCGGAAATATTTTTTTAGTTGAGTAAAGTGAGAGCCATTATTAGCACTGTAAATTCCGGGAACATTTTCAAAGACAAATGCTTTAGGTTTGAACTCTTTTAAAAATTTACCATATTGAACATAAAGCTTTAAACGATGGTCATTCTCCCAATCAACACCATGTCTTCCAATCAATGAATACGCCTGACAAGGTGGACCTCCAACAATTAAATCAAGTTCGCTATTTGGTAACCTTTTGAGATTTGTTTCTATTGTTTTGAAAATATTTTTTAGCGAAGCATCTGATATTTCAGCATTGATTACAGTATTTCCATTATCCAACGGGATATGCTTATATAATAACTCTCTCGTTATATTTCCACTAGTGTAATCATAATATACGTCCATTTTGTTTTTTTCTTTCAAATGGTGGTATGCTTCCCGTGTTTTTATAGTTAAACACGCTTCCGTATCCATTTCGATATGAGCAACCGGATTAAATTTCAATTGCTTGAAACCCTCAGACAAGGCTGATGCTCCGGCAAAAAGGTCTATGTAATTTAACTGTTTCACTGTTCTATCTGTTGTGATATATTTTTTAGTCGTTTTGCCAAATTATCAAGTGTTTTCGCTCGTAAATTCGGTTTTAATTTGCATTCAAAAATGGTGAAAACTTTCCATCCATCACCCTTCAATTTTAATAAATTTTCACTGTCAAGTTGTTTATTACGTTCAATTTTTTTCAACCACCATTCTGTCCGAGTTTTTGGCAAGACAAAATACCTGCAATTTGAATGACCATGCCAAAAGCAACCATGAATGAACACAACAACTTTCAGTTTCGGTAAAACAACGTCAGGTTTACCCGGAAGTCGCTTGTCGTGAAGTCTGTAACGGAATCCTTTTGAGAAAATATACTTTCTAACCATCAACTCCGGCTTTGTGTCTTTGCCTTTGATTTGGCTCATGTTGTAACTTCTTGTTATTTTATCATGCGCATCTGTCATTATACGAAGTTAAAATGTGGTTCGGCAAAAATTGCACTCTTTTGGTGGCTGCTTTGCATGGGGGTTGAGGTTCGGGCAGCCACCAAATGTGTGCAATGCGGGTAGCCATAGAAATTCATTTTTTTTGTGCGATGGGGTGTTTTAATTTTTTTGAAGTTTTGCAATGTGTCTCGGCTTATCTGTCCGATCAGCTTCAAAGTCGTCTCATTTGTATGTTGTTGTCCACCAGTCAAAATTGTTTGTTGTGTTGCTCAGTTTAATTTTTTAGTCGGCTGTTTCATTGCTGCGATGCTGTCAAATACGCTTTCTGCTAACGAGCAGGGCTTTATGCAGGTTGGGAATTAGAACTCCGTCTGCCGATAACCGCTGCTGATTTAAAATATAAAGTTGAATGTAAGAACTAAAGCTGAAAGTTGCTTGTCCAGCCCGAACTACAGTTTGGATTTGC
>CAYMSE010000159.1:0-11589 GCA_964392935.1 uncultured Oleiharenicola sp. | reverse complement strand
GCGTGCAGGTGGTAGAAGTGCACGACGTGGTCCTGCATGTACTGCGCGCAGAACATGAGGTTGCGGATCAGCTCCGCGTTGGGCGGGACGGCGATGCCGACGGCGTCCTCGACCGCGCGCACCGAGGCGAGCGCATGCACGGTGGTGCACACGCCGCAGACGCGCTCGCAGAACGCCCAGGCGTCGCGCGGGTCGCGGCCGCGCAGGATGATCTCGAGGCCGCGCACCATCGTGCCGGCGCTCCAGGCATCCACGATCTTCCCATCCTTGATCTCCGCCTCGATGCGCAGGTGGCCTTCGATGCGGGTGACCGGGTCAACGACAACTCTTGTGCTGCTCATGGGGGGAAGGGGTCAGGGATTGGTGGGTTTGTTGTGCGATTCCGCCTGTTCGATGCTCTCGCCCTTCTGCTCGCCGATGCCGTGCCGCTTGCGGAAGTTCGTCATGACCGCGTGCACCGCGGCGCCCGCCACGGCCGCGCCGGCGACCGCCGCGCCGACCTGGTCGGCCGTCGTCTCGACGCCGAAGCCCGGCAGGTTCGCGGGTTGTCGCTGGTAGAAGGGCCCGTTGTCCCAGAAGTTCGACTCCGAGCAGCCGATGCACGGGTGGCCCGCCTGGATGGGGAAGCTGACGCCGCCGTTCCAGCGGATCGTGCCGCAGGAGTTGTAGGTCGAGGGACCGCGGCAGCCGACCTTGTAGAGGCAATAGCCCTTGCGCGCGTTCTCGTCGTCGAAGCTCTCGACGAAGAGGCCGGCGTCGTAGTTCGGCCGGCGGTAGCACGTGTCGTGCACGCGGCGCGAGTAGAACGCCTTCGGGCGGCCGAGATTGTCAAGCTGCGGGATGGCGTCGAAGGTCAGCAGGTGCACGAGCACGCCCGCCATGACCTCGGCGATGGGCGGGCAGCCCTGGACGTTGATGATGGGCTTGCCGGCGATGATGCGCTTGATCGGCACGGCCTCGGTCGGGTTCGGCTTGGCGGCCTGCACGCAGCCGGAGCACGCGCAGTTGCCCCACGCGATGATCGCCTTGGCGTGCGCGCCGACTTCCTCGGCGATGTCCTTCGCGGTCTTGCCGCCGATGCAGCAGTACACGCCGTCCTCCGCCATCGGCACCGAGCCCTCGATGCAGAGCAGGTACTCGCCCTTGTACTTCTCCATCGTGTCCTGCAGGCATTTCTCCGCCTGGTGCCCGGAGGCCGCGAGCAGCGTCGCGGTGTAGTCGAGGGAGATCTTGTCGAGCAGGATGTCCGCCACGCTCGGATGGGAGCTGCGCCGGAACGACTCGCTGCAGCAGGTGCACTCCTGGAAATGGAGCCAGATGACGGGGATCCGGGACTTGGTCTCGAGGGCCTTGACGATCTTCTCGACGCCGGAGGCTTCGACACCGATGCAGGCGCCCATCCAGGCGCAGAACTGCAGGAAATCCCGGCGGGACACCCCGCGGGACGTGAGACTTTCATAGATGGTTTCTTCCCGACGCGGGGCGGAGATTTCAGTTGGCATTTTTGGGGTGGGCTGAACTGAACGTTAAAAACAGGTCCGGCGCGCTGAAGGGGTGTCGCGCGTTGGGCTTGTTCGTTGGGGCGAGAATACTCCCCGGGCGAAAACGCAGATATGCGCGAATTGGCAAAGGCTCCTCAACCGTTGCGAAGGGCCGGCGCGCGCTGGACGCGGCGGTTTGCCGGGTCCATAGGATGCCGTTATGCACGAGGTCGGCATCATGGCATCCGCGCTCGACGCCATCCGGCAGCAGGCCGCGATGCATGGAGCGGTGCGGGTGTCGCGGATCGTCCTCCGCGTCGGCACGCTGGCCGGCGTCGACCAGGAGGCGCTGCGCTTCGCCTACGACGCGCTGACGCCCGGCACGCTGGCCGAGGGCGCCACCCTCGAGATCGAGACCGTCACGGCCCGCGCGCACTGCGCCGCCTGCGGCGACGACTTCGCCGCCGGCAGCCCGATCCTGCAGTGCCCGCGCTGCGGCGCGTACTCCGGCGACATCCGCACCGGACGCGAACTCGGCATCGCCCGCCTCGAATTTCCCTGACCCCCCCATGAGCTCCACGAACCCCACCGCCCTGCCCGAGCCCCAGCCGGATTATCGCATCCACGCTCTCACGGGAGCCGCCACCGCCCCGACCCGCAACCTCGCCGCCCCGTTGTCCGCGGAGATCACCGCCGCGCTGGCCGCCAGCCCCAAGGGCGAGGTCGCCGTCAAGTCGGTCGACGTCAACATCCCCCTCCTCGAGAAGAACGACATCCTCGCCGAGCGGAACCGCGGCTACTTCCTCGGGCGCGGCCTCGTCGCCCTGAACCTCGTCTCCTCCCCCGGCGCCGGCAAGACGACCCTCCTCGAGCGCACGCTCGACGAATTCGGCCGCCAGACCAGGTGCGCCGTGCTCGTGGGCGACCTCGAGACCGACAACGACGGCATCCGCCTCAGCCGCCCGCACGCGCCCGTCGCCCAGATCACCACCGGTACGGTCTGCCACCTCGACGCCGGGATGATCGCCCGCGCCGCCCAGTCGATCAACCTCGACGGCGTCCGCGTCCTCTTCATCGAGAACGTCGGCAACCTCGTGTGCCCGGCTTCCTTCGACCTCGGCGAGCAGGTGCGCGTCGTCCTGCTCTCGACCACCGAGGGCGAGGACAAGCCGCTGAAGTACCCGCCCATCTTCAAGTCCGCCCACGTGGTGCTCCTCACCAAGGTCGACGTCGCCGACGTCCTCGGTTTCAACCGCGCCACGGCGGTGGAGAACATCCGCCGCATCGCGCCCCAGGCGCGGATCATCCAGCTCTCGAGCCGCACCGGCGAGGGCGTCGGCGAATGGTACGACTTTCTGCGCCGGCACGTCGAAGCCCGCTAGGATTCCTCCGCCCGCCATGTCCGCCTCCGCCCCGATCACCGACGTCGTCCTCCGCGTGCGCGGCATCGTGCAGGGCGTCGGCTACCGCCCCTTCGTGCACCGCACGGCGGCGAAGCTCGGGCTCAAGGGCTGGGTCCTGAACGACACCGAGGGCGTGCTCGTGCGCGCCGCCGGCGAGGCCTCGCATGTCGCCGCCCTGGCCGCCGCCCTCGAACAGGCCGCGCCCCCCGCGGCCTCCGTCAGCAGCATCACGTGGCTCGAGGCGGACGGCAGCTTCCCGCCCGCCGGTGACGACTTCGCCATCGTGGCCAGCCCCAAGGCCGAGGGCGCGATCCGCACCACGACGCCGCCGGACCTCGCGCTCTGCGCCGATTGCCGGCGCGAGCTGCTGCATCCCGCCGACCGCCGCCACCGCTACCCCTTCATCAATTGCACGCAGTGCGGCCCGCGCTATTCGGTCGTCGAGCGGCTGCCCTACGACCGGCCGTTCACCACCATGCGCGGCTTCACGATGTGCCGCTCGTGCCAGCGCGAGTACGACGATCCCGGCAGCCGCCGGTTCCACGCCGAGCCCAACGCCTGCCCGGTGTGCGGCCCCCGCCTCACGCTGCGCGACCACGCCGGCGCCCGGCTCGCCGAGCACGACGTCGCGATCCAATCCGTCAGCCGCCACCTGCGGGCCGGCCTCATCTGCGCCGTCAAGGGCATCGGCGGCTACCACCTCGTGTGCGACGCGACCAACGACAGCGCCGTCCACGACCTGCGCCGCCGCAAGCACCGCGACCAGAAACCGTTCGCCGTGATGTTCCGCGACGTCGAGCAGCTGCGCGAATACGCGGAAGTCTCCCCCGCCGCCGCCGCGCTCCTCGCCTCGCCGCAGGCGCCGGTCGTGCTGGTGCCGCGCCGCCCCGGCACGCGGCTGTCGGGCCAGCTCGCCCCCGGCAATCCGTGGCTCGGCGCCCTCCTGCCCTACTCGCCGCTGCACCTGCTGCTGCTGCTCGCCCTGGATTTCCCCGTCGTCGCCACCAGCGCCAACCTCTCCGAGGAGCCCATCTGCACGGACGAAAAGATCGCGCGCGAGCGCCTCGCGGGGATCGCGGACGTCTTCCTCGACCACAACCGCCCGATCGCCCGCCCGGTCGACGACTCGGTGGTGCGGTTCGCCGCCGGCGACCAGCCGATCCTGCTGCGCCGCGCCCGCGGCTACGCCCCGGAGGCGCTGGCGCTGCCGGAACGCCTGCGCGAGCCCCTGCTGTGCGTCGGCGGGCACATGAAGAACACCGTCGCGATCGCCGCGGACCGGCAGGTCGTGGTGAGCCCGCACCTCGGTGACCTGGAGAACCTCGCGACCCGGGATGCCTTCGTGCAGGCCATCAGGACCCTGGGCGCCACCTACGGCGACCGCTTCGCCGCGGTCGTGCACGACAAGCACCCGGACTACTCCTCGACGGCCTACGCCCAGCGGCTCGGCCTGCCCACCATCGCCGTGCAGCATCACCTCGCGCATGTGCTGGCCTGCCTGCTGGAGCACAACCAGTCCGCGCACGACGTGCTCGGGGTGGCGTGGGACGGCACGGGTTACGGCGAGGACGGCACCATCTGGGGCGGCGAGTTCATCCTCCTGCGCCGGCAACAGGCGGAGCGGTTCGCGCGGCTGCGTCCGTTCAAGCTCGCCGGCGGCGAGGCCGCCGTGCGCGATGCGCGGCGCGTGGCGCTCGGGCTGGCGCACGAGATGGGGAACCTGCCGGCCATCGCCGGCCGGCTGGAATTCAACGCCTCCGACACCACGCTGCTCGGCCACATGCTCGCCCGCCGGGTGAACTCCCCGGTCTGCTCGAGCGCGGGACGTCTCTTCGACGGCTTCGCCGCGCTGCTCGGTCTCGGCCGCGACAACCATTTCGAAGGCCAGCTCCCGCTCGCCGTGGAAGCCGCGGCCACCCGCGCGCCGCAGACGGGCCGCGCGCTGCCGTTCCCCGTCCTGCCGTCGCCGACGCACGGTGCCCGCTTCCAGGTCGACTGGCAGCCGGCGGTCAGCGAGGTGCTCGACGGCAAGTACGATCCCGGCGTGCAGGCCGCCGCGCTGCACCGCGGGCTGGCCCAGGCCATCGTCGAGGTCGCGCGCCGTTCCGGCGTGCGCACCGTCGCCCTCACCGGCGGCTGCTTCCAGAATGCGCTGCTCCACTCCCTCGCCTGCGAGCAGCTCGGCGCCGCCGGCTTCCGCGTGCTCACCCACCGCCGGCTTTCCCCCAACGACAACTCCATCGCCGCCGGCCAGGCCCTCGCGGCGCTCTGGAACCTCACCACGGTCCACTGCCCCAACTAACCCCAACCCCCGCCCGCCATGTGTCTCGCCGTTCCCGGCAAGGTCGTCGAAATCGTCGGTGACGACCCCCTGCTCCGCTCCGCGAAGGTCAGCTTCGCCGGCGTCGTCAAGCTCGTCAGCCTCGCCTGCACCCCCGAGGCGCAGACCGGCGACTTCGTCCTCGTCCACGTCGGCGTCGCCATCAGCATCGTCGACCCGCAGGAGGCCGAGGAGACCTTCCGCTACCTGAAGGAGATGGGGGAACTCGACGGGCTCGACGCCGCCAACCTCCACGCCCCGCCCCCATGAAATACGTCGACGAATACCGCGACGCCGCGCTCGTGCGGAAGCTCGCCGCGGCCATCGCCCGCGCGACCACGCGGCCCTGGACCATCATGGAGATCTGCGGCGGGCAGACGCATGCGATCGTGAAGTTCGGCCTCGACGACCTGCTCCCGCGGAACATCACGCTCGTCCACGGCCCCGGCTGCCCGGTGTGCGTCACCAGCGCCTCCCTCATCGACCAGGCCGTCGAGCTCGCGCTGGAACGCCACGCCATTCTTTGTTCGTTCGGCGACATGCTGCGGGTGCCGGGCAACGGCATCGACCTGCTCACGGCCAAGGCGCGCGGCGCCGACGTGCGCATCGTGTACTCCCCGCTCGACGCCGTCGGGATCGCCCAGGCCAACCCCGCCCGGCAGGTCGTGTTCTTCGCCGTCGGCTTCGAGACCACCGCCCCGGCCAACGCCATGTCGGTGCTCGCCGCCGTGGCGAAGGGGGTCACGAACTTCTCACTGCTCACCTCGCACGTGCTCGTGCCGCCCGCCATGCGCGCCATCCTCGGCGCGCCGGACAACCGCGTGCAGGGCTTCCTCGCCGCCGGCCACGTCTGCACCATCATGGGCGTGCAGGAGTACGGCCCGATCGCGCGGGAGTACGGTGCCCCGATCATCATCACGGGTTTCGAGCCGGTCGACATCCTCGAGGGCATCCTCCTGTGCGTGCAGCAGCTCGAGCGCGGGCGGGCCGAGGTCGAGAACGCCTACTCGCGGGCCGTGCGCACCGAGGGCAACCCGCACGCGCGCCGCCTCGTCGAGCAGGTGTTCACGGTGTGCGACCGCGACTGGCGCGGCCTCGGCGTGATCCCGCAGAGCGGACTCGCCATCCGGCGCGACTTCGCGGCGTTCGACGCCGTGCGCCGCTTCCAGCTGTCCGCCGCCGGCGCCACCTGCGCCACCGAGTGCATCAGCGGCGAGATCATGCGCGGCGTGAAGAAGCCCCGCGACTGCCCGGCCTTCGGTTCGCGCTGCAACCCCGAGCACCCGCTCGGCGCGCCGATGGTTTCCAGCGAGGGCGCCTGCGCCGCCTACTACCGCTACCGCAGCCACGCGCTCGAGCCGGCCGCACCGAGTTCCTGACCCCCGCTCGCCCATGCATATTCCCGACGGTTTTCTCGACCCGAAGACGGTGATCACCTCGGCGGCGCTCGCCACCGCCGGCCTCGGGTTCGCGCTGCACCATGTGCGCCGCGAACTGCCGCCCCGCCGCGTGCCGCTCCTCGGCTTGTCGGCCGCCTTCCTCTTCGCGGCGCAGATGGTGAACTTCCCCGTCGCGGGCGGCACGTCCGGACACCTGATCGGCGGGGCGCTCGTCGCCGCGCTCCTCGGGCCGGGCGCCGCGGTGGTCGTCGTCGCCACGGTGCTCATCGTGCAATGCTTCCTCTTCGCCGACGGCGGCGTCCTCGCCCTCGGCGCCAACCTTTTCAACATGGGCCTGGTGGCGACCCTCGGGGGCTATGCCTGCTTCCGGGGTGCGCATCGCCTGCTGCCGGGACCGCGCGGCCGCGTCGCGGCGATCGCGTTCGCCGGTTGGTGCTCCACCGTCCTCGCGTCCCTGGCCTGCGCCGGCCAGCTCGCCTGGTCCGGCACCGTCGCGTGGGGCGTGGCCCTGCCGGCGATGGCCGGGGTGCACATGCTGATCGGACTCGGCGAGGGCGGCATCAGCGCGCTCGTGCTCGTGGCGATCGCGCGGACGCGCCCGGACCTGCTCCGCGCACCGGCCGTCGGCACTCCACCGGCCCGCCTGCGCGAATTTGTCGTGCTCGGCCTGCTGGCCACGCTCGGCCTCGCCGTGTTCGTCGCGCCGTTCGCCTGCCCGTGGCCCGACGGCCTCGAGGCGGTCGCCGGACGCCTCGGCTTTGACGGCAAGGCCTGGGCGCCGCTCCTGCCGGCGCCGGTGCCGGACTACCAGGCACCCGGCATCGCTTCGCCCGGAGTCGCCACCGCCGTGGCGGGCGCCGTCGGCGCCCTCGTGGTGTTCGTGCTCGCCGTGTGGTTCAGCCGGCTGGTCGTGAGGGAACAAGCCGGCCCGGAGGAGCCCCGCTCGTGAACCCCGCCGCCGCAGGCTCCGTCCGTCGCTGGCCCGCGTCCTTCAAGGTCGCGGCCACGGTCGCCTTCCTCGCGGCTGTCACGCTGACCCCCGCGAACCGATCGACGTGGTTTGTCGCGGAGGCGGCCGCGCTGTTGGCGGCGGTCGGCATCGCCCGCACGCCGCTGCGCCCTCTGTTGCTCCGGTTGTTGTGGCTCTCCCCGTTCGTCGCCGGCACGGCCCTCGCCGCGGCCCTCGCGCCCCACGGACCCGACTGGCGGTTCCTCGCGCTGCGGAGCGGACTCTGCCTGGCGGCGGTCGTGCTCCTCGGGCAGACGACGACGTTCAGCGAAATGCTCGGGGTGCTCCGGCTCCTGCGGGTGCCGTCGCTCCTCGGCACGACGCTCGCGCTCATGCACCGGTACCTTTTTCTGCTGGCCGACGAGTCGTCACGGATGACGCGGGCGCGCGCCGCGCGCACCTTTGTGCCGAGCCGCCGCTTCGCCTGGCTGACCGCCGCGTCGGTGGTCGGACAGCTTTTCGTCCGCGCGACCGAACGCGCCGAGCGGGTCTACGACGCCATGTGCGCCCGGGGGTGGAAGGCATGAACCCCGCCCTGGAAGTCCGCGGCCTCAGTTTCCGGTACCCCGACGGCACCGCCGCGCTGTCCGACGTGAGTTTCGCCGTGGCGCCCGGGGCCTGCGTCGGGCTGATCGGACCGAACGGTTCCGGCAAGTCCACCCTCCTCCGGCATCTCAACGGCCTTCTTCCCGAGCGGCTCGCGGCGACCGACAGTGCGGTGCGGGTCGCGGGCATCCCGGTGACGGCCGGCAACGCCGCCTCCGTGCGCCGGCGGATCGGACTGCTGTTCCAGGATCCGGATGACCAGCTCTTCTGCGCCACCGTGCGCGAGGACGTGGCGTTCGGCCCGATGCAGTTCGCGCTGCCGCCGGACCGGCTCGCGGAGCGGGTGGACGATGCGCTGGCCGCAACCCGGCTGGCCCCGCTCGCCCAGCGTCATCCTTCGCACCTCAGCACCGGCGAAAAGCGCCGCGCCTGCCTGGCGGGCGTGCTGGCGTGCGAGCCGGACATCCTCGTGCTGGACGAACCCACCAGCGGGCTGGATCCGCGCGGCCGGCGGGAACTGATGGCCCTCTTGCGCGGCATCCCGGCGACAAAGTTCATCGCGACCCACGACCTGGAGTTCGTGGTCGAGCTCTGCCCCCGGGTCATCATCCTCGACCGCGGGCGGATCGTGGCGGACGGCGCCACCCATGCGCTCCTGAATGACGAAGCCCTGATGCTGGCCCACGGGCTCGAGCGCCCGCACATCCTGCAGCACCACCATCCCCACGGCGTCGAAGGCGAACTGCCTCGGCCCATGTCACGTATTACGTGACATTCGGTTCCTCGGCACACGGGCGGGAGCTGCTCGCCGCTCGGTCGATCCGCCACGTGTTCCGCGCCGGAGAGTTCGATCATCCCACCCCACCCGGCCACTGCGCCCCGGCCTCAAAGGGGAATGCCCGCAGCCACGACAAAATGTCACGTATTACGTGACATCCGGCTTCTCAGCAGATGCGCGGGAGCTGCTCGCCGCTGAGTCGGTCCACCAGGCGCTCCGCCCCGATGATGCTGCGCTGGGATACCTGCCCGGCGGGACCGGCCGTGACATGCCCGATGATCGCCGGCGCGCTGTCCGGAACCACGCGCTGCAGGATCTTTTGGGCCCGCTCCGCCTGGTCGGCCGGCAGGACGCACACGAACCGGCCCTCGTTGGCGACGTAGAAGGGATCGAGGCCAAGGATCTCGCAGGCGCCCTGCACCAACTCGGAGACCGGCACCTTCGCGGCGTCGATCGCGATGGCCAGCCGGGCGGTTTCCGCCAGCTCGACCAACGCGGTGGCGAGGCCCCCGCGCGTCAAGTCGCGCAGGCAATGCACTTCCACTCCTGCCATCAGCAGGGCCGCGACCGCCGGGTACAGCGGCGCGCAATCGCTGACGATGTCGCTCTCGAACGTGAGGTTCGCCCGCTGCGCCATGATCGCCATGCCATGGCGCCCCACGTCACCGCTGAGGAGCACGGCGTCGCCGGCCCGGATGCTCGCCGGGGCGATGGTGAGCGGCGTCTCGATGACGCCCACGCCCGAGGTCGTCACGTACAGCCCGTCGCCCTTGCCGCGCTCGACCACCTTGGTGTCGCCCGTGACAATCGCCACGCCGGCGGCGGCGGCGGCGCGCCTCATGGAAGCCACCACCTTCTCTAGCGTCGCCACGGCGAAGCCTTCCTCCAGGATGAAGCCGGCGCTCAGCCAGAGCGGGCGCGCCCCGCACATCGCGAGGTCGTTGACGGTGCCGTTGACGGCCAGCGTGCCGATGTCACCACCGGGAAAGAAGAGCGGGCTGACCACGTGCGAATCCGTCGTGAAGGCCAGGCGCCCGCCGCCCGGCCAAGCCAGCAGTGCGCCGTCGTGCTGGGCTTCGAGCGCGGGATCGGCAAAAGCCGGGCGGAAGATCCGGTTGATCAGGTCCTGGGTGAGGCGACCGCCGCCGCCGTGGCCGACGGTGATTTCCGTGCGATGTGGCAGCGGCACCGGGCAGGTGAATCCGGGGGAGGCGTCGTGGGCGGCCATGCTTCATCATGGCAGGTCCGGGCCTCCCGCGGCTCCCCCGGCCTTGCCATTGTCTGGTCGCCCGTTGCATGCCCCCGGGAGAGCCCTCGTAACCCAACAGGTTACCAGGCGGATTCGCGCCGGGCTCCTGGATCCGCTCATCGCCCGCCGCAGCAGGGCCAGCGGCGGGTCAAATCAGGAATAACCCAATAGGTTGCTTCGACCACGGGCGGGGGCCCACGCAGGGGAGCCGGGCGTCAGGAGAGGAATGGATTGAAGCGGCGCTCGTTGGCGGCGGTCGTGAGCGGGCCGTGCCCGGGGGCGATCACGGTGTCGTCGCGCAGCAACGTGAGAATGCGCCGCGCGTGCTTCAGCTGGCGCTGGCAGCAGAAATAGCCCCCGCCCAGGGAGCCCGCGAAGATCAAGTCGCCGGAAATCAGCACCGCAGGCGCGTCGGGCCGGTGGGCGCTGCGCACGAGGTAGCAATTGTGTTCGGCGGCGTGGCCCGGGGTGCTGAAGGCGGTGATCAGGAGGCCGCCATATTCCGCCGACGCGCCTTCCCCGAGCGCCCGACATTCCGGCCAGCGGCCGTTGGCCGGGCCGTGGAAGAACCCGAGTTCGGTCTCGCGCAACACGACCTCGAGACCGCCGATGTGCTCGGCCTCGTAGTGCGTGACGAACACCGCGTCGAGTCGCTGGATCTGTGCCGGCCAGGCACGATGCAACTCCGCGTGGCTGGCGCCCGTGTCGAACAGGACCGCCCCGTCACCGCCGGTCGAGAGGAGATAGGCGTTCGCCACGCCGATGCCGAAGGGCATGCGCAGCGGATGCAGCGCGAAGGTCAACCCCTCCGGCGGCGGGAGCGGGTAGCTGCCGCGCGCGAGCGCCGCGAGGCCCACCTCGTTGAGGCTCAACACGGAGGCGAGACGCGCGATCTCCGCGTCGGTCAGGTCGGGACGGTAATCGAGCGCATCCTTCAACCGGCCCGGCTCGATCCGGCTCGCCGCGGCCAGTCCCTCGAGCGTCAGCGGGACGTTCCGCGCAGCCTTCTCGAGCACGTCGCCAAGTTCGTCCTCCAGCGGAGGCGTGACGGAAATGGAGGCGGGCGAATTCAACACGTGGTTGATAACGGGCCGCGGCGGACAAGGCACGGCCGAAATATCCGGCCAGTGGCCCCGGACTTGTCCCGCCCGACGCCACATCCGCCTTCTCGTGCCGGACTCCGAACGCCTGGCCTCCGCCAAGATGTGGTCCGGAAGTTTGTCATACATTATATGACAAACTTCCGGTACGGGCGGTGGTTCGATCGCGATGGGCCGCCGGCCGGGGGGCGCGGGGTGAGCGGGGCTGGTGACGCCGGCGCGGCGGCGGCGGGAAAAATGGCATTCCCCTCCGGCGCGTGATCCGCCACGTTCGCAGGCCATGGATGCCGTCCAACAAGAGGT
>CAYMSE010000158.1:0-4139 GCA_964392935.1 uncultured Oleiharenicola sp. | reverse complement strand
GCGCGTGCGCGAGGCGCTGCACGAAGCGCGCGCCTTGCTGCTGGCCGACATGCGCCGCCCACCGTCCCTCGGCGAACTGGCGGCGACGGTCGGGCTCACCGAGAAAAAACTGAACACGGGCTTCCGACTGCTGTTCGATGGCACCGTGTTCCAGACCCTGCGCGACACGCGCCTGGAGCATGCGCGCATCGCCCTCGACGAAAGCAGCCTGTCGCTCAAGGAGATCGCCTATCGCGTCGGCTACAACCACGTCACCAATTTCATCAATGCCTTCACTGCCAAATTTGGTGAGCCGCCGCAGCGACGCCGCGAGCGCGCCGGCCGGCATCGCAGCGGCTGATCCGTGCCTATCGCAAGAACATTGTCACCTTCCGCCACGATCCCGCCTTCGAGAAAACGCGCGAGGGGATCCACAAGCTCATCGAGGAGCACGAGGGTCCTGAGGAGCGTCTGGCGGAGTAGCGGAGGGTTTTTCGTTAGGGAGCGGCTGGGAGAGGATCCAGTAGAGGCTAACGACTCGCTGCGCCATTTCTCGTGCCTCCTCGGAAGGCAATTCCTTACCATAAGCATCTCGATATCTCCCGATGAAGTCATTGATGGCATCGTCATTCAACTTCATAAGCCGAGTGTCGGCGATGTTGGCGCCGTCTGCTAGTGGTGCAAATGCTCCGCAGATGTACGCCAACAAAAAGCTGATCATCGACTCTTGGTGGCGAAGAAATAGGTCCGACCGGACGTCTCCGATTGGACCTATTTCGAGAAGAGGCGGATGAGGTGTGAGTGCCCGAAGAGCCAGTCACTAGGCGGGAGTCGACCTCTCCCGCGGAGCTAGCCTATCGCGCCGACCAACGCTATCAAGATGTCCTTATGCTCAGCTCTGAGGCATGCGCCAGACCGGCTATAGCGGCAAATGATAGCGTGCAGCTCTTCGAGCTCAGAAAAGCCGCATGAGGCGTTCGTTATGAAGTCTCTCAAGTCCTAAAGTCCCTAGACTCTCACGCCCTGAGGAGCTGTGAACTCCCGGTCTATGCCCGCGTTTGCGGTGCCGAGATGGTCGGATTGGACCGAGACATAGCGGTTGAGTGGTTTGGCCGGCGCCTTGTCGGAGGCGAAAGCGCGTCCGCCTTTTTGCGTCGGGTCTTCGGTTCCCGTGACCCGGAGTAAAAGGTCGGCAACCAGCTTCTTCAGTCGCTGATTCTCTTCCTCGATCTGCTTCAACCGCTTCATCTCTGACGGCATCAACCCGCCATACTTCTTCCACCAATTGTAGTAGGTAGCCTCGCTGATACCCGCTTTGCGGCACACCCCCTCGACTGCCGTGCCCTCTCCAGCCTGCCACAATATGAACGCGATCTGCTGTTCGCTGAACGGCGACGTCTTCTTGGAAAACCTTCCGCCCGGCCAGGGGCGCTGAACTAGAATTTTCCGGCTTCAAGCGGTCTAGGAAATGTGAGGCAGGTCGCCTCCCGCTTCGACATGTCACTTTACGGACTCGAAGTGGGCCAATAGTTCGCGGAGTGCGGGCGCCAGCCGTTCGAGTTCGCTGCGGTGAGCAATGGACAGGTCGAGCAGCGAGCGCTCGGCCTTGGCTGTCAGCACGATCAGGACCTGTCGCCTATCATCGGGATTGACTTCGCGCTTCACCAACTTCTTCCGCACGAGGCGGTCGACCAAACCGACGGCACTGTGGGGACGGACACCGAGGCGTTCCGCCAATTCTCCGGTCGTGACATGGTCACGGCCGACAAATCCTTTGATCGCCAGCAGCGCTTGATGCTGCTGGGCCTCAAGTCCAGCCTGTTCGGCGGCGTTTTCACTGAAGATCAGGAACCGCCGGAGGACATAACGGAATTCCGCAAGACGTTGGTAATCCATCTTCTCGAGACGCGGCATCCGTTTTGCCGTCGTTTTAGGCTTCGCGTGTCGCAGGCTGCCCATGCCCAAACGATTCCTCTTCATAAAATATCGCAATACGATATAAATCACTCCGCCGTCCCGCCCGTCAATGCCAACTTCATCATCCAGGCTTCAGAGCGCCATGCAAAAAGCCAATGCCCCAGAGACATCGTCTTCCGCGAAACCGAAGCAGGAACTCCCTGCTCCGGGGAAGGTCATCGACAAGCTGCGCGATTTTACGGCCGACGGGCGGCTTCTACTCCTTGCCGCCATGGCGCTCATGGTCGGCACAGCCGGTGCAGGCGCGGCTTGGACACTGTCCCATTTGATCAATCTCGCCACAAATCTGGCCTATTACGGCCGGCTCGATGCGGAGTCGGCTTCGATCGTGGGCAACCAGCTCGGATTGGCTTCGATGCTGATCCCGGTTGCGGGATGTATTGTCGTCGGCTTCATGGCGCGGTACGGCTCCGAGAAGATCCGTGGACACGGGATTCCCGAGGCGATGGAAGCCATTCTCATCGGCCGTAGCCGGATCCAACCCAAGGTCGCGCTTCTGAAGCCTTTGTCCTCGGCTATTTCCATCGGCACGGGCGGTCCGTTCGGGGCCGAAGGGCCTATCATCATGACGGGCGGCGCGTTCGGATCCCTCTTCGCGCAACTATTCCACCTCTCCAATGCCGAGCGTAAGACCCTGCTGGTGGCCGGTGCTGCCGCCGGCATGTCGGCCACGTTCGGTACGCCAGTGGCAGCGATGTTATTGGCGGTTGAACTTCTGCTGTTCGAATGGAAACCGCGCAGTTTTGTACCTGTTGCTCTGGCATCGATCGTGGCGGCGGCGTGGCGGCCGTGGCTGATGGGCGGTGGCGTTCTATTTCCAATGACAACGAGCGAAGTTCTGCCGTCGATCGGCCTATTGTGCGCGGGCCTACTCGGCATAGCGGCCGGTTTGACGTCTGGCCTTCTCACTCAGATGGTCTACGGCAGCGAAGACTTCTTCCAGCGCCTGCCAATTCATTGGATGTGGTGGCCGATGTTCGGCGGCATCGTCATCGGCATCGGTGGGCTGATCGAGCCGCATGCGCTGGGTGTCGGCTACGACAATATCGCCGCCTTGTTGCGCGATGACATGACGCCTCTGGCCACGTTCCGCTTGGCCGCCGTCAAAGCGGTGATCTGGGCAATCGCCTTGGGGTCCGGGACGTCGGGCGGCGTACTCGCACCGCTGTTGATCATGGGCGGCGCCTTGGGCGCGCTGGCGAGCCAGATCATGCCGGTGGGCGAGCCCGGGTTGTGGGCGCTTCTGGGCATGGCAGCGATCATGAGCGGCACAATGCGCTCGCCGCTGACCGCGATCGTCTTCGCGATCGAATTGACGCACAATCTCGGCGCGCTGTTACCCCTGGCCGTCACTTGCGCGACGGCTCATGCGACGACGGTGTTGTTGCTGCGCCGGTCGATCCTCACCGAAAAAGTCGCGCGGCGCGGTCATCACGTGCTGCGAGAATATATCGTCGATCCGTTTGAAACGATGCGCGTAGCGGAGATCATGGCCAAGCCTGTCGACAGCCTGCCTGCCGACGCGCCAGTCGGAGACATCGTTGCATTCTTCACCGCTCCGGATGCCGCGCCGCGCCACAAGAGCTACCCGGTGGTGGATGGCGAAGGACAATTGGTCGCGACGGTGGCGCGCGCAGACGTGTTGCGTTGGACGATGGACGGATGGCCCAGTGGACAGACGTTGCGCCAGGTCCTCGGCGATCAATCGCTGGTCGTCGGTTATGAGGACGAGTTGGTCGGACAAGTGGCCGATCGGATGTCCGGCGCGGATGTCGGCCGGGCGCCCATCCTGCGGCGATCCGATAACAGTGTGGTCGGCTTGGTGGCGCGCCGCGATCTGCTCCAGGTGCGCGCGAGAGTCGTTCGGCAGGAGCACGAACGCGAGCGGCTCATTCGGTTCCGCTCGCGCTCGATACCATAGTCAGGGCGATCACTCGCTCAGCGCCACGCGATGACATGTAGCGACGGACATATTGAACCAATCTTCTAGTTGCACTCAGCCTTGCCCTTGATGGCCTTGAGGAAGGCGATGACGTCCTTGCGCTTTTGCGCATCAGCGAGCTTGAACGCCATATTGTGCGGCACATCCTTGCCGTTGACCTTGTCGAGGAAGGCCTTGGGATCGGCAATGTAGTCGGAGAGCGTCTCGTCGTTCCAGATGACCGCCTTCATCGCGACCAGGT
>CAYMSE010000157.1:0-12021 GCA_964392935.1 uncultured Oleiharenicola sp. | reverse complement strand
TGCCTCGCCCTGGCCGGCGCCCTCGCCCAGCCCGCGGCGCACCAGGTCTTCAATTTCGCCTGGTTTGACCTCGGCACCACCGCGCTGCGGCTCGGCTTCGTGCTCGACCCGCTCACCGCCTTCATGTGCGTGATGGTCTCGTTCGTCGGCCTGCTGATCTTCATCTTCAGCACGGGCTACATGAAGGAGGACGCCAACTTCACGCGCTTCTTCTGCTTCCTCAGCCTGTTCGCCGCCGCGATGCTCGGCCTGCTCATCGCCAACAGCCTGCTCCTGCTCTTCGTCTGCTGGGAACTCGTCGGCCTCGCCTCGTACCTCCTCATCGGCTTCTGGTTCCACAAGCCGTCCGCCGCCGCCGCCGCGAAGAAGGCCTTCATCACGACGCGCATCGGCGACCTCGGCTTCCTGATCGGGCTCGTCTGGCTGCAGGATGCCTCCGGCTCGCTGCTCTTCTACGACGGCGGCCACGGCATCCTCGAGACCGCGGCCCTCGCCCAGCTCGCCCACCTCCTGCCCTGCGGCCTCGCCGTCTCGACCGCCATCGGCCTCCTCCTCTTCTGCGGCGCCGTCGGCAAGTCCGGCCAGTTCCCGCTGCACGTGTGGCTCCCCGACGCGATGGAGGGCCCGACCCCCGTCTCCGCCCTCATCCACGCCGCCACCATGGTCGCCGCCGGCGTCTTCCTCATGGCGCGCGTCTTCCCGCTGCTCGCCGCCGACCAGGCGCTCGACGTGCCGGTGCACGCGCTGACCGTCGTCGCCTTCATCGGCGCGGTCACCGCGCTCATGGGCGCCGTCATCGCCGTCGGCCAGAACGACATCAAGCGCATCCTCGCCTTCTCCACCGTCTCCCAGCTCGGCTACATGATGCTCGCGCTCGGCGTCGGCTCCTGGGTCGCCGCGATCTTCCACCTGCTGACGCACGCCTTCTTCAAGGCCCTGCTCTTCCTCGGCGCCGGCTCGGTCATCCACGCCGCGCACCACGAGCAGGACATCCGCCGCCTCGGCGGCCTGCGCGGCCCGATGCGGCTCACCTTCCTCACCTTCGCCGTCGGCATGATGGCGCTGGCCGGCGTGCCCTTCCTCTTCTCCGGCTTCTGGTCCAAGGAATCCATCCTGCACGCCGCCCACGCGTGGCCCGTCTCGCCCCTGCCCTTCCTCGTCGCCGCCGCCGCGGTCGTGCTCACCGCCTTCTACATGACGCGCCTCGTGGCCGAGACGTTCTTCGGCTCGCCGCGCACGCCCGAGGCCGGGCACGCCCACGAGAACGGCCCGGCGATGACCATCCCGCTCGTCATCCTCGCGACCTTCGCCGTCACCCTCGGCTTCCTCGGCACGCCCGCCTATCCGTGGCTGCAGGCCCGCCTGCTGGGCGAGTTTGCGGTGCACGGCCACTCCCTCGCCGAGGGCCTGGGCCTCACCGTCCTCTCGATCGCGCTCGTCACCGCGGGCATCGGCGCCGGCTGGCTCGCCTATGGCCGCCGGCCGCGCGCCACCGCCGAGGCCGTCGACCCGCTCGCCGCCCGCGCCCCGCGCACCATCGCGCTGCTCGGCAACCGCCTCGGCCTCGACGAGCTCTACGCCGCCACGGTCGGCCGCCTCAACGCCGGCCTCGCGACCACCGCCGATTTCCTCGACGTTCACGTCTGGGACGGCGCCGTCCGCTTCCTCGCGCTGCTCGGCGAGTTCACCGGCGTGGTCAGCCGCGAGAATGACGAGGAGACCCTCAATGGCGGCTTCGACGCCACCAGCGAGAAGCTCCGCGCCACCGGCCGGGCCTACTCGAAGGCCCAGACGGGCGACGCGCACGGTTACCTGCGGGGGCTGGCGCTCGGCTTCGTCGTGCTGCTGATGCTCGTGATCCTGGGAGGCTCGCGATGAACCACCTGCTTTCGTATCTCGTCTTCACGCCATGGGTCGGGGCCATGCTCCTGCTCGTGCTGCGGCGCCGGCTGGTCCCGGGCCTCGCGGGCACGCTGGCCGTGCTGCTCAGCCTCTCGACGCTCGGGCTCGGGCTCATCGCCGCCGGCCGCTTCAACCCGGCGGTCACCACGATGCAGTTCGCGGAGAATGAACCGTGGATCCGGGCGCTGAACGTCCACTACCACCTCGGCCTCGACGGCCTCAGCCTCGTGCTGGTGCTCCTCACCGGCATCGTCTCGCCTGTCGCGCTGTTCGGCACCGTGCGCAGCGTGCGCTGCCCGGCGATCTACGGGGCGCTCTTCCTCTTCCTCCAGGGCAGCGCGCTCGGCGTCTTCCTCGCGCTGGATTTCTTCCCGTGGTTCATCTTCTGGGAACTGAGCCTCGTGCCGGCCTTCTTCCTGATCAAGCTGTGGGGCGGACCCGGCGCCGCGCGGGCCGCCTACCAGTTCGTGATCTACACCATCGGTGGCAGCGCGTTCATGCTGCTGGCGTTCGCGGCGCTGTACGCCGCCACCGGCACCTTCGATTTCGTCCAATTGGCCGCGCTCGCGCACGACGGCACGATCGCCGCCAAGCTCGCCGCCCTCGGCGGGTTCTGGCCGCAGGCGGTCTTCCTCGGGGTGCTGCTCGGCCTCGCGGTCAAGGTCCCGCTCTTTCCCTTCCATACCTGGCTGCCGCCGGCGTACGCCGAGGCCCCCACCGGCGCCTCGATGTTCCTCACCGGCGTGATGTCCAAGATGGGTGTCTACGGCTTCCTCCGGATCCTCTGGCCGCTGTTCCCCGCCCCGCTGCATGCCGCCGCCACGCCGCTCCTCTGGCTCGCCGTCGCCGGCGTGGTGCTCGGCGCCTTCGCCGCCATGAAGCAGGCCGACCTCAAGCGGATGGTCGCCTACTCCTCCGTCAACCATCTCAGCTACTGCCTGCTGGCCCTCTTCGCCGTCGCCGCGACCGGGGCGGCGAATCCCGCCGCCACCGCCTCCGCCCTCAGCGGCACCATCCTCCAGCTTTTCAACCACGGCCTCTCCGCCGCCGCCCTCTTCTTCTGCGTCGGGATCCTGGAGGCGCGCGCCGGCGGCCGCGGCCTGCATGACTTCGGCGGCGTCCGCACCGCGGCGCCGGTCTTCGCCGGCCTGTGTGGCATCGCGCTGTTCTCCTCCCTCGGCCTGCCCGGCCTCAACGGCTTCGTCGGCGAATTCCTCATCTTCCGCGGCGTCTTCGGCCTCGCCCCGTGGTTCGCCGCGCTCGCGACGCTCGGCCTGCTCGCGACGGCAATCTTCCTCCTGACCTTCTGGCAGCGGGTGTTTCACGGACCCGCCGCCGGCGCCGGCGTGAACTTCCGCGACCTCGAGCGCGGCGAGCTCCTGACCCTCGTGCCCCTCGTGATCCTGATGTTCCTCCTCGGCGTGCTGCCGCAGCTCCTCGCCGGCCTGATCAACCCGCTCGTCACTGCCTGGGCGGCTTCGCTCCCATGAATTTGGTTGGCCACAAAAAACACCATGCGCCCGACGGTGCACCTGACGCTCAAGGCGGCTATGGCCGCGCGCTTATCAATCCCGTGTCGGCCCTGACATTTTTGCGTTTTTCGTGGCCCATCCCCCCTTCATGAACGCCCTGCCCTGCACCATCTACGTGGCCTTCTCCGGCGCCGTGCTGGCGCTGCTCGCGGGCGCGCGCTCGGCGTCGATGGCCCGGGGCGTCGCCCTCGCCACGGCGCTGACGATCCTGGGCATCACGCTCTACGCCGCCGACGGCTTCGTGCCGGCCGCCGGGCTCCAGACCTTGGTCGACGCACCGTGGGTTCCCGAGCTGGGCATCCGCTACCACCTCGCCGCCGACGGCATCAGCCTGACGCTGCTGGTGCTCACCGGCCTCGCCGCGACCGCCGGCGTGCTGTTTTCCTGGAATGTCGAGGAGCGCACCGGCGAGTTCTTCGCCCTGTACCTCGCGCTCATCGGCGGCGTGTGCGGCGTGTTCCTGAGCGCGGACGCGTTTGCGCTCTTCGTCTTCTACGAAGTCGCCATCGTCCCGAAGTACTTCCTCATCGCCAGCTGGGGCTCCACCAACCGCGAGTACGGGGCGATGAAGCTCGTGCTCTATTCTTTCGCCGGCAGCGCGCTCGTGCTCGCCGGCCTGCTCTGGGCCTACGCCGCCGGCGGATCGGGCGGCTTCGACCTGTCGGCCCTGGCCGCCGCGGCCGCGTCGTTCAGCCGCGCGCAGCAGCTCGGCATGTTCGCCCTCGTCTTCACCGGCTTCGCCGTGCTGGCGGGCCTGTTCCCCTTCCACACCTGGGCGCCGACCGGACACGTGGCGGCCCCGACCGCCGCCTCGATGCTCCTCGCCGGCGTCGTCATGAAGCTCGGCGCCTACGGTTGCCTGCGCGTCGCGATGCCGCTGTTCCCCGTCGGTTTCGCCTTCTTCCAGCCGTACATCGCCTGGCTCGCCGTCATCGGCATCCTCTACGCCGGCTTCATCGCCCTCGTGCAGGAGGACTTCAAGTTCATCATCGGCTACTCGAGCGTGAGCCACATGGGCTTCGTGCTGCTCGGCCTCGCCGCGGCCAACTCCGCCGCCCTCGGCGGCGCGGTGCTCCAGATGTTCTCGCACGGCGTCATCGCCGGGCTGCTCTTCGCCATCGTGGGCCGCCTGGTCTACGACCGCACGCACACGCGCCAGCTCGACCGGCTGCGCGAGCTGCCGCTGCACCGCCTGCTGCCCTTCGCCGCCGTGGCCTTCGTGCTCGCGGGGCTGGCGTCCATGGGGATCCCGGGTTTCAGCGGCTTCCCCGCGGAGCTCAGCATCCTCATCGGCGCCTGGCGCACCCGGCCGCTCTGGGCGCTGGTCGCCGCCGCCGGCGTCCTCGTCGCCGCCGCGTTCACCCTGCGCGCCATCGCGGTCGTGTTCTTCAGCCGCACGGGTACCGCCCCCTGCGTCGCCCCGGCCGAGCCGTTGCCGCCCATCACCTGGGCCGAGAAGGCCGGCGTGCTCCTGCTGCTGGGCGCGTCGATCTACATCGGGCTCTGTCCTGACTCCCTGCTGCGCTGGATCCAGCCGGCCCTCGAGTCGCCCGCCTTCCACGCCATCCTGAGCGGAGGTGCCTCATGACCGCCGATTTTGCCGAACTCTTCCGCGCGCTGCGGCCCGAAATCCACCTCGTCGTCGGCGCCCTGCTGGTGCTCGTGTTCGATATCGCCTGGGCGCGGCACCGTCCGGCCAACCGCCACCACGTCGCCCTCGCGCTCGGCCTCATCGCGCTGGTCACGGCCGGCTACGACGCGGCCACCGCCGGCGCAACCGGGCCCGCCTTCGGCAGCGTGTTGATGCTCGACCGCCTCGCGGTCGTGTCGCGCACCGGGGTCATCGCGCTCGCCGCGCTGGCGCTCGCGCTGCTGCCCGGGGCCAAACGCCTCCGGCACCCGGCCGAGTTCACCGCCATCGTCCTCTTCGCCACCTGCGGGTTCACGCTGATGGCCGCGGCCAACCAGCTGCTCGTGGCCTTTCTCGCCATTGAGCTGGCCAGCCTCTCGCTCTACATCCTCGCCGGCTTCGACAAGACCAGCCCGGCGTCCGCCGAGGCTGGCCTGAAGTACTTCCTGTTCGGCGGCATGTCGGCCGCGTTCCTCCTCTTCGGCTTCAGCCTGCTCTACGGCCTGTCGGGCTCGATCCGCCTCGACCAGATCGCGTCGCAGTACCTGATGCAGGGCCTGACACCCCTGGCGATCGTCGCGCTTGTCATGGTGCTCGTCGCCTTCGGCTTCAAGGCCGCCGCCGCGCCGTTCCACCTCTGGGCGCCCGACGTCTACCAGGGCGCGCCCGCGCCGGCCGCGGCGCTCATCGCGTCGGCCTCCAAGCTCGCCGGCCTCGTCTTCTTCACGCGGCTGCTGTGGCCCGGACTCGGCGCCGGCGCCGGCACCGTCGCCCACCTGCCCGTCACCGTTGGCTGGGCGCCCGTCGTCGCGCTCATTTCCGGCGCATCGCTGCTGTTGGGCAATTTCGGCGCCCTGGCCCAGGCCAACGTCCGCCGTCTGCTCGCCTACTCCGCCATCGCCCACGCCGGCGTGCTGCTGCTGGGCGTGATCGCCGCCGGCCGCGTCGGCGCCGCCCCGCTTGTCTATTACGCCGCCACCTACGGCCTCGCGACGGTCGGGGCGTTCGGCGTCATCTCGGTCCTCGAGGCCAGCGGCCCGGTCCAGGCGCTCGCCGATCTCGCCGGCCTGCACCGGCGCTCGCCACTCCTCGCCGGCTGCCTGGCCATCTACGTCCTTTCGCTGGCGGGCATCCCGCCGCTCGCCGGATTCTTCGGCAAATTCGCGGTCTTCGCGTCCGTGCTCCGCGTCGGCGGCGTCGCCGGCCCGACGGGTTGGCTGACCCTCCTCGCCATCGCGCTGAGCGCCGTGGCGCTGTACTACTACCTGCTGATCCTGAAGCAGGCGCTGGTCGCCAAACCCGACGCCAAGGCCGGTCCGGTCGCAATCCCCGCGCCCGCCGCTGTCGCCCTCGTGCTCGCGGCAGTGCTGCTGGTCGCGCTCGGCGTCGCGCCGTCGCTGCTGTTGTCGCTCGTCTGAGCCTGGCTCGAGGTGGAGCGCGTTGACCTCAACGCGCTGTTCGTTGTCCGCCGCTGGGAAACGCGTTGGAACGGTCCGCGCGCTCGGCGCGATTGGTCCCGACACGACGGCAGCCGCCTCACCACCAACTGCTCTCGCGGGCGGCATCCAGCGCGGCCTCGAGCGTTGGCAGTTCCGGGTGCCAATGCTTCTCCCACTCGAGGCTGACCGTGCCGTTGAAGCCGGCGGCGAGCTCCGGCCGCAGCCGGGCCAGGGGAAAATCCCCCGTGCCCGGGAGCACATAGCGGGACGCGCGGCCATCAGCGCTGACGCTGTCCTTGACGTGGATGTGCGCCACATGCGGGCCGATCACGCGCCAGGTCGCCGCCGGATCCTCGCCGCCCCGGCGCCAGGTGTGGTGCGCGTCCCACAGGAGCGCCACCGCTTCGTCGCGAACGCCATCCAGGAAGCGACCGATGCGATTCGCATCCAGCAGCGTGTCGTGCGTCTCGACCAGCAGCTGCACGCGCCACCCGCGGTCGGCCGCGAGTTTCCGCCACCACACCAGCATCGACCGCGCCGCAGCCACCGCCGCCGTGTCCAGGAACGTGCCGCCATCGAACACCCGCAGCCACGGCACGCCCGCCGCCTCGGCCCACGGGACGAAATCTTCCAGGCTGGCCCGATCCGTCGGCGAGCCGTCGAACAGCCGCGCCGATGTCCCGAGCACCGGGACCCGCAGGCCGAGCCCGGCCACCGCCCGCGCGAAACCCTCCGGCGTGCCGCACTCGGCCTGCAGCCGGGCCGGCAGGTCGAGCGAGCCGCCGAGCGTCCGCAGCTCCAGCGCGTCGAGTTCGTGCCGTCGGGCCAGCGCGCCGGCCTGGGCGAGGGACCGCTCCGGACAACCGAGGGTGGAAAATGCACGCGTGTACACGGGGACGGCGACCGGAAGGCGAAAGGGGAGCCGCAACCCGGGCGGCTCCCCTCGCGATCAGGCAAGCTGGGGCGGTTTCAAGAATCTCGCAGCCGCTCCTGTAGGTCGGGCTTCACGCCCGACTGCCGGGGATGAACCCCACCCTACATGGGATGGCCGCTGCAATCTCACTTGAACTGCCCTGAACCCTGATTTTCACCCTGAAGTCTTTCGCCGGCCGTGGGTCAGAACTCGAAGCGGTTGGTGAGCTCCCACGTCGTGCCCTCGGCCATGCGGTACGACCCGACACTCCCGTCGGGATTGGCGGCCACGGCGATGAGCTCCTTGCCCCCGAAGATATTCCGGACGTTCAGCTGGATCGAGTACATGATCCGCTTGTTGAGGCGGTGCCGGTACGAGACCCACATGTCGTAGTTGGTTTCGGCGCGGCCGTAGATCGGCGACGAGAGGTCGTCCACCCAGTTGAGCACCGGCGCGTCGAGGAACACCTTCTTGAAGCCGAGCAGCGGCTTGTCCTGCCAGCGCACCGCGCCGCCGAGGCCGACGCCCTTGAACCGGCCGCGCGAGAAATCGTACGTCGTGATGAGGTTCAGGTGGTATTTGCGGAGCTCGCCGACATCCTTGCCCTCGGCCGCGAGCGCCTGGAGGTACGAGCGCTCGAACCCGTCGGTCCAGATGTAGCCGAGATACTCGCGGCTGTTGTCGCCGAAGGGCGCGATGTGGGCGAAGCCCTTTTTCTGCCAGTAATTGTAGGTCGCGGTGGCGTCGGCCGGCGAATAGCCGTCCTGCGCCACGGGCTTCACGGCCTGGTAGTATTTCACGATGTTGCCGCCGCCCGCGACGTTGAGGATGTTGGTGTCGCTGGCGCTGGTGCGCGAGCCGTTGATGATCACGCGCCAGTTGGGCGTGAGATTCGCGGCGATCTCCAGCTCCACGCCCTTCGAGGTCTTGTCGGAAGTGCTGCCGTAGCCGACCGGGCCGCCGTCCGCGTTCCATGAGAAGGCCGGCGCGGCGGAGGCGCTGCCCACCGGCGTGCGCACCAGCTGGAAGCCGTCGTTCAGGTTCAGGCCCTCGTCGAGGTAGATGTTGAACGGGCGGAACCACTCCGCGTCCGTGCGCGCGGCGAACCACTCGCGCCGGTAGCGGAGCTCCGCGTCCGTGATCGGGGGCTCGGAGTACACGCCGCCGCCGGTCGGGCGCGGCGTGCCCTCGGCGACGTAGCCGGGCTGGCCGGGGACGGCGCGGCGGCGGATGCGCAGCGGCTGGTTGAGCAGCGCGGCGCCGTTCTCCTTCGTCCAGTCGTCGGGAATCGGCGTGTTGGCGATGGTCTTGTCGTAGTTGTCGCCGAAAAACCACTTGTTGATGAGCCACTCGGGCGTCGTGTTCTGGATCCCGGTGCTGGAGGTCGCGTCGATCATCAGGCCGTTGAGCGTGCGCGCGAGCTGCTGCTTGATCGCCTGGCCGGACGGGCCGCCGCCATACGGCGCGTTCTTCTGGATGGTCTTGAACCACGTCAGGCGCACATCCAGCCGCCCGTCGAGCGTGTTGATGCGGAAGGAGTGGTCGCGCGACACGCCCGTCGGCGTGCCGTTGGGCTTGTGGTACATGTCAAAGCTCAGGCTCTCCGGCCGGAAGTTGCTCGAGACGTTCAGGCTGTAGCTGAAGTTCGTGCCCCACGGCAGGCGCCGGTTGATGAAGTCCGGCGAATGCAGCACCAGGCCCCAGGCGCGCGTGGTCTGGATCGCACGCTTGTCGTTCGCCGGGTCATACAGCCAGTTCGGCGAATCCGGCAGCGAGTGATAGTTGCCGTTCGGCGCCTGCACCTGCGTGCCGAGGTTGTACGGCGTGGCGCCGGTCGGCTTGCCGGCCGAGTCGGTCAGCGTGGTGAAGCGGCTCGTCGCCCCCTTGCTCTGCTGGAAGAAGTCGTCGCGGCGGACCGACCAGAGGCCGACCACCTTGTCGTTCAGGAAGTGGCTCTGCACGATGAAGGACCGGCTCGTCACACGGGTCTGCTGCGCGGAGGGACCGTTGCGGTACATGTTCGCCTCGTTCGTCCGGTAGTCGTTGATGCCGGTGGCCTGCTGGCGCGAGTAGCCGGGCACGCGAGGCACGGATTGCGTGTCGAGGTACAGGTCGTTGACCGTGCCCTGGCCCGGCAGCGCGGCCTGAATCACGGAGATCGGCTGGATGCCGAGGCCGGCGATGCCGGGGTTCGACCCGACGTCCGCCGTGGTGTCGAGGTAGTGCAGGCCGAGGAAATCCTCGTTGGGCGCGATGTACTGCGAGAGTTCCGGGCCGGTGCCGAGCGTCTGCAGGCTGAACGAGCGCGAGGAGCTCTCGAACTTCTGGCGGGAGAGATTTCCCGTGAATGTGTGGCTGCCGAGCAGCTGCGAGAGCCAGCGGCGCTTGAAGGTGTCCTTCAGGTCCAGCAGGTAGAACGCCGTCGCGCGCTCCGCCGAGCGGTCGTTGCGGTTGCGCAGGCCCTCGGTGTTGCTGACCACCACCAGGCGCTTGAAGCCGGGATTCGGGATCTCCGGGCCGTACTTCGCCGGGTCGGAATACTCGGTCGAGCGCCGGATGTTCTGGTTGATGTCGATGTTGATGTTGTTCGGGTTGTTGATCCAGTTGATGTGCCCGTTCCGGTAGTTCTGCCGGTCATACGCCAGCTCGAGGCCGAGCTTGCCGTCGAGGTAGGTCTGCACCGCGCTGAGATTCCAGGCGCGGTACTTCACGTACTGCGTGTTGTTGGGACCCGCGAGGTCGTGGTTCCAGAAATCGAACACGCTCGGATCGGTGATCTGCCCGGCCTGCCAGGTGTTCCAGGGCTTGGCGGTGAACGACTGGCCGGAGATCTGCTCCATGTGGTTGATGCGCGCGAGCAGGTCGGGATCGCCGGCGAAGGTCGCCTTTTGCGTCAGCGGATGCACCCCGGGGTTCAGGGTCATGTGGAAATTGTCGTAGTAATTGACCGGCGCGATCATGCCCCAGTTGCCGATGCGCGACGTGCTCATCACCGCGCCGCCGCGCTGGTGGTAGGCGTCGGGGAACGCCGGGTTCGCCGGGTCGCCCGTCTCGCTCGAGTTCGGGTTGAACCAGACCATGCCCTCCTGGTCGAACCACTCGCCGACGCCGCCGATGTCGCGGTTGAGGAACGGGCCGTACTGGTACCACGCGCCGCCGGGCGCGACGGTCGCGCGGTTCACGGGCACCGCCGTCGTGAGCTTGTTCAGTCGGCTCGGTTCGAACCAGTTGCTGATCATGTCGACCGGCAGCGCGAAGCGCGGACGGCTGGAATCGGTGTCGCCCAGCTCGAGGTTGGCGGTGAGCTGGGTGAAGATGGACTTCGCCAGCTTCGGTTCCCACCGGAGCGAGCCGGTGCCGCGCGTCGTGCGCGCGTAGGACTCCTCCTGGCGGAACCGCTCGTCCTCGTGCAGCAGGTTCAGCCGGAAGCCAAGGCGGTGCGGGAGCAGCGGGAGATTGGCGTCCAGCGTCTCGCGGGTGCCGCCGTAGTTGTTCACGCGGACCTCGGTCTTGAACTTGCGGTCCCCGAGGAGCGGCGACTTGAGGTTGCCGTTGATGATGCCGGCCGGGCTCCCAAGGCCGAACAGGATCGCGTTGGGCCCGCGCTGGATCTCGATGTTGTCGGTGTTGTAGGCGTCGAGCGGGATGTCGGTGGCGAAGAAGTTGCGCGTGATGTCGGCGCTGCCGAGGCCGCGCACGCGGTTGCCGGATTGCGGATTGCGCAGGTTGCCGTTCTGGCTCGAGGCGCCGTCCTTGCCGAGGTCGACGCCGGTGTAGTTGCCGGCGATGCCGTTGACCTCGGTGTTGGTGGTGTACACGAGCAGGTCGGTCAGGTTGCGCGCGCCGGTGTCCTGCATGAACTGCGGCGTGACGACCGAGATCGGCGAGGCGATGTCCTTCAGGTCGGACTTCAGGCGGCTGCCCGCGAGCGACGAGGTCGCGAGGTAGCCTTCGTTGCTGCTGGCCTGCACCTCGAACGGCGAGAGCTGCAGCACGGGCTCGGGCGCGGGCGCCTCGGCCGGCGGCGTGGTCTGCGCGAACGCGGCGGACAGGGAGGAAATCAGGATCCCCAACGGGGCGAGGAGACGCACGGGCGTCCCGGAAGGGAGTGGCGGGGTGATGTTCTTCATGGAGGTTACCTGGGGTGCGGCGCCGGCCCGGTGGTGCGGGCGCGGCTGGAAACGGCGGCATTCACACCGCAGCGCGCGCGACCGCACAATCCCACCGCTAGTAGCACAGGTGACACGCGGCGCGGCGGACCGGCGGCGCGGACGCACTGCGGCGAATCGACTCGCATTCCCCCTTGCCCCGCGTTTTAGGGAGCGACATGGAATCGCGCCGCGTCACGCAGCAGGACATCGCCCGCCGCGCCGGCGTGCACCGCGCGACGGTGTCGATGGCCTTCAAGGGCCACCCGAACATCCCCGCCGAGACGCGCGCGCGCATCCTGCAGATCGCCGCGGAGCTCGGCTACGCGCCCGACCCGATGCTGTCCGCGCTCGCCGCGTACCGCAACCGGCAGCGGCCCGCGACGTTCCACGGCACGCTCGCCTGGCTGGTCAACTCCGCCTACGGCTTCGACTGGCGCGACCGCACGCTGCGGCC
>CAYMSE010000156.1:0-2831 GCA_964392935.1 uncultured Oleiharenicola sp. | reverse complement strand
AGGCTGCCCCAGTCGAACATCCGCACCGCCACCACGAGCAGGATGGCGGCGAGCGCGGACACGGGCACCCAGGCGATGGCGCCGCCGAGCACGAGCGCGGTCGCCAACATGAAGGCGCCCTCGGCGAGGCCGGAGCGTCGCGTGCCGCCGCCGCTCTCCACGTTCACGAGCGTCGCTCCCATCGTGCCCGAGCCGGGCATGCCGCCGAGGAAGACCGACGCGAGGTTGCCCGCGCCCTGGGCGACGAGGGTGCGGTTGGAGTCGTGCCGGCCGCGGGTCAGCGCATCGACCACGACGCAGGTCTTCAACGTGTCGACCGACAGCAGCACCGAGAGCGTCAGCGCCGGGAGGATCAGCGAGGACAGGTCGCGGATCCGGAGTCCACCGAGCGCCGCCCACGGCTCGGCGAGTCCGTGGAACAGCGCGAAGCCGCCGCCGACCGGTCCGATGACCAGCGGATTGTGCGCGGTCTGGAGGAGGGCCGGTTGGAACGCGGCTTGCGCGAAGTAAACCGCGAGGCCGCAGAGCAGCCCGAGGATCGTCGCCGGCACCGCGCGGGTGAGGCGCGGGCCGAGCAGCACGCCGGCGATCGTCCCGGCGCCCGTGACGAGGGCGGGCACCTGCCAGCCGGTGAGGGCGAAGGGCGACGCGCCGTGCGCGAGGCCGAGGAAATTCGGCAGCTGGCCGAGGAAGATGATCACGCCGACGGCGCTCAGGTAGCCGGATACGACGGGATAGGGGATGTACTTGATGAGCCGGCCGCCGCCGGCGAAGCCGTAGGCGAGCTGGAGGAGCGCGGAGCCGATGGCGACCAGCGTCAGCAGCACGAGGAGGCGGGCCGGGGCGTCGGGTCCGGGCTGCGCCGCGAGGGTCTCGCCGACGAGGGCGGCGAGCACGGCGGCGGCGGGGGCACACGGGGCCGAGATCAGGCGCGGGGAACCGCCGATGAGGCCGGTGACCAGGCCGAGGGCGATGGCGCCGAGGAGGCCCGCGCGGACGCCATGTGCCGTATAATCGGCGCCCAACGGCCCGTAGATCGCCACGCCGTAGGCGATCGAGGCGGGCAGCGCGACGAGCATCGCCGCAAAGCCGCCCCAGAGATCGCCGGTGACGGTCGGCGGTCGCAGGACGGGCGGGCGGGAACCGGAGGCGACGGGCATCGGGGGAGATGAGCCGCAGCGAGCGTGTCACCGCGGGAGGGGGGATGCAGCAACAAAGCGGTCGCGACGGCGGCCGGGGTCACAGCGCCGCCTCGAGGCGGCGGACGATGGTCTTCAGGATCTGGATGCGGGCGAATTTCTTGTCGTCGCCCGCGACGACCGTCCACGGGGAGAACTCGGTGCTGCAACGGGCGAACATGTCGTCGGCCGCGCGCTGGTAGGCCGGCCACTTCTCGCGGTTCCGCCAGTCCTCCTCGGTAATCTTGTACTGCTTGTAGGCGACGGTCTGGCGCTCCTTGAACCGGCGGAGCTGTTCCTGCGGGCTGATGTGCAGCCAGAACTTGCAGAGCACGACGCCGTGCGCCGCGAGTTGCTCCTCGGTGGCGTTGATCTCGCCGTAGGCGCGCATCCATTCGGCGGGCGTGGCGAAGCCCTCCACCCGCTCGACCAGCACGCGGCCGTACCAGGAGCGGTCGAAGATGACGGTGTTTCCGTCGCGCGGCAGGTGCCGCCAGAAGCGCCACAGGTAGTGCTGGGCGCGCTCCTCGTCGGTGGGGGCCGCGACGCCGACGACGCGGTAGAGGCGCGGATCCATCGCCTGCGTGACCCGGCGGATGGCGCTGCCCTTGCCCGCGGCGTCCCAGCCCTCGAACATCATCACCATCGGTACGCCTTGCTCGTGCGCGCGCCAGGCGAGCTGGCCGAGCCGGGTCTGCAGTTCACCGAGCTTGCGCGTGTACTTGGCATCGGTCAGGCGCCGCGTGAGGTCGACGTGCGCGAGCATCGAGTCCTCGGGCTTGACGATGACGTCGGGCGACGGAGGCGGGGGCTTCGCGGCGGGGGCCTCCGCCAGGCGCTTTTCCAGGGCGGCGGCGAGGATGGTGCCGGCGGTCAGCTCGCGGTAGTGGCGGTCGGTCGCCTCGATCACATGCCAGGGGGCGTGCGGCGCGTCGGTGCGGCGCAGGGCGCGCTCGGAGGTCTCGATGAAGCGGTCGTAGAGGCGGTAGTGCCGGCGGTCGTTGGGCGCCAGGCGGCCCTTCTTCTCGAGCACGTCGAGCCGGCGCTTCTGCTCCTTCTTCGGCAGGTGCAGCCAGAGCTTCACGACGAGGGCGCCGTCATCGGCCAGCATCCGCTCGAAGGCGGCGATGCGGTCCAATGCGCTGTCGAAGCGGCTGCCCTTCAGCTTGCGGAAGACGCGCCGGATGATGGGCGACGTGTACCACGAGCCGAAGAAGATGCCGATGCGGCCCCGGCCGGGCAGGGCCCGCCAGAAGCGCCAGTACTCGGGCCGCTCGCGCTCCTCGTCGGTCGGCTCCCAGAAGGCGTGGGTCGAGACCCCGCGCGGGTCGAGCCATTCGTTGAGGCGCTGGACGAGCTCGCCCTTGCCCGCCCCGTCGGCGCCCGAGACGATGACGATCACCGGGAACTTGCGCGTGCGGAGGGCGAAGTGGGCGTTGAGCAGCCGGGCGCGCAGGCGCGGCAGACGCGCCGCGTAGCGCTGCGGCGTGACGGTGTGGCCGAGTTCGGAGGTCGCGAGCATGGGAACGGGTCCCGCCGCGAGCCGGGCAGTCAAGTCCGGGACGCGACGGGGGCCAGGGCTTGCAGGGTCTGGGCGAGAATTTGGTCCGGGGAGCCGGCCGCCGAGATCGAGACCAGGAGGCCCTGCGCGCG
>CAYMSE010000155.1:0-11626 GCA_964392935.1 uncultured Oleiharenicola sp. | reverse complement strand
AAGGCTGCGACATGGGGAAATGGGAGGCCGGAGCCTAGGAAAACCGCCGGGAAATGCACGCCCGCAATGTGCGGCGCCTCCAGCTCAGCCGTGGACAATTTCCGTCCCTACACCTTTGTCGGTGAAGACCTCCAGCAGCAGGCTGTGCGGCATCCGGCCGTCGATGAAATGGACCCGCTGCACGCCCTCCTGGAGAGCGCGCACCGCGCTCTGCACCTTTGGGCGCATCCCCTTGTCGACGATGCCGCGCCGCTTCAGCCCCTCGACCTCGCTCACTTTCACCGTCGAGATCAGCGAATCCGGCTGGTTGAAATCCTCCAGCAACCCCGGGACGTCGCTCATGTACACGAGCCGGCGGGCGCGCAGCGCGCTGGCGACCCGGCCGGCCACGAGGTCGGCGTTGACGTTGTACGGCTTGCCGTCGAGGCCCTCCGCCACCGGCGAGATCACCGG
Source organism: uncultured Oleiharenicola sp. (assembly GCA_964392935.1). Lineage (GTDB taxonomy): Bacteria > Verrucomicrobiota > Verrucomicrobiia > Opitutales > Opitutaceae > Lacunisphaera. The sequence continues at coordinate 11,173 of CAYMSE010000155.1, read as the reverse complement.
CATGAAGCCGTCGGCGATTTCCTTCTTGATCAGCTTCACCTTCACCTCGGTGACATCGCCGACGTAACCGAGGTCGGTCGGCTTGCCGTCGTCGTCGACCGTGAGCTTCTGGCACACGATCACGCTGTCGCCGGGCAGACCTTTCGGTTGCGCCCGGACCGCGCTGAGCGTTTCGCAGACCTCCTTGTTGACGACCTCGTCGAGCGTCTTCTTGACGATCGCGATGGTCGCCTCGTCCGTCACGCGCAGGCCGTTCACGAAATTGGGCTTCAGGCCGGCGCCGTCCATCGCACGGCTGATCGCCTTGCCGCCGCCGTGGACGACCACGACGTTGATGCCGACCGCGGCGAGGAACGCGATGTCCGTCGCCACGCGCCGGCGCACGGTCGGATCGGGGTCGTCCATGAAGCTGCCGCCGTACTTCACGACGAAGATCGAGCCGCGGAAATCCTGGATGTAGGGCAGCGCCTCGTGCAGCACCTTCGCCTTCGCGATGAGCTCGGGGATGTTCATCGCGTCACAGGTTCTCGTGCACGACCTTCGCCGGCGGGAAGCCGTTGAAGTAGGTCGCGGACGCGTGGCTGTAGGCGCCGATGTTGACGCTGTACACCAGGTCGCCGCGCTCCAGGTCCGGCAGGTTTTCTGCCATCGAGACGACGTCGAGGGCGTCGCAGGTGGGGCCGAATACGGAACTCAGGCTGGTCGGGCCCTTCTTGAAGGCCAGGACCGGGTACTTGCAGTGGTCGAAGATGACGCCGGAGTACGTGTGGTACACGCCGTCGTTGATGTAGTAGCTGGCCTTGCCCTCGCGCACGACCTTGCCGATGACCGACGACACGCTCGTGCCGCAGACGGCCGCGAGGAAGCGGCCGGGCTCGGCCAGCACCTGGATTTCCTTGGGAAAGAGGCGGTCGAGTTCGGTGTTGATGACCTTGGCCAGCTCGGGAAACGGGCGCACCGACGAATCGTACGGGGCCGGGAAACCGCCGCCGATGTCGAGCAGGTTCATCTTGGTGTAGCCGCGGTCGCGCGCTTCCTGGAAGACGTTGGCGGTGAGGTTCAGCGCCTGGACGTAGTTCTCGAAGTTGGTCGTCTGGCTGCCGACGTGGAAGCTGATGCCCTCGACCGTGAGGCCGAGCTTGTCGGCCGCGAGGATGAGGTCGACCGCCTCGCCCGGCAGGGCGCCGAACTTGGACGACAGCTCCACCATCGCGCCGGTGTTCGGCACCTTGAGGCGCAGCGCGAGGCCGGCGTTCGGCGCGTGCCGCTTGATCTTGTGGATCTCCTCGAGGTTGTCGAAGGTCACGAGCGGCTTGTACTTGTTCAGCTGCTCGAGCGTGTCGGTGGGCTTGGTCGGGTTCGCGTAGATGATCTTGTCCCAGATCCACTGCTGCCGCTGCTTCGCCGGCATCTTCCGGATGTTCTCGTACACGATCATGAACTCCGGCATCGAGGCGACGTCGAAGCTGGCCCCCTCGCGGAAGAGGGTGCGCACGATCAGGGGATCCGGGTTCGCCTTGACGGCGTAGTAGGCCTGGATCCGGGGCAGGTGCTTGCGAAACTGGCGGTAGGCCTGCCGCAGGGCGTCGTGGTCGATCACGAACAGCGGCGTGCCGTGCTTCCGGGCGAGCTGTTGGAGCCGGGCCTTGGAGATCATCGCTGGGTCAACCGGCGTCGGTCACCAGGAAGTTCTTGAACTGCCACGGATCCTTCGTGTCGAGGTCGGGCGGGTTGTACTTCGCGAAGGTCGTGTCGCGGCCCTTGAGCGGCGTCCAGTCGTACGGCTTCGAGATCCACTTGCCGAGGTACGGCTTCGAGATCTTCAGGATGTAGTCGTGCGGGAGCTCGTCCGGCACCACCACGCCCTGCGCGGGATTCTCGATCATCCACATCGACGCGGCGACGACGGAGATGGCGACCTGCATCGTCGTGGCGTTCTGGTGCGGGACCAGGCGGCGGGATTCCTCGATGCTGAGGTCGGAGCCAACCCACCAGGAGTTGTACTCGTGGCCCATGATGAGCGCGCCGAGGACGTCCGCGCCGGACGTGATCTCGTCGTTCATGATGCGCTGGTTCTCGTTCAGCTTGTAGTTGTAGCCGCGCATCTCGTTGAGCGAGGAGATGGCCTCGTCGCACGGGCAGTACGCGTAGTGCATCGTCGGGCGGTAGACGGCCTTGCCGTTCTTCCACACGGTGAGCTTGTCGGAGATGGTGAAGGCCTCCCCGTGGCGCACGACCATGCCGAGGATGGTCCAGTTCGGCACGAAGGAGCGGACCCAGACATTGATGCCCATCTGCGCGAGGCAGATCTGGTTCTTCGGGCCCGTCTTGTGCTGGAAGGCGTGCGCCGGGAGCGTCTTCTCGTGCGTGCCCCAGCCCATCTCGGAGGTCGTGGTGCCTTCCTCGCGGAAGCCCTCGATCGACCAGGTGTTCACGAACTCGTCGACCTGCTTCGGCTGGTCGGTGATCTGCGTGTCGCGCTCGGAGCAGTGGATGACCTTCACGCCCAGTTCCTGCGCAAGGAGGTTGAACTTACCCCCGGCGATGAGGCCCTCGATTTTCTCGGCCCGGGCGCCGCGGGCCTTCTTGTCCTTGATGAGGCGGCGGCCGATGTCGATGAGGCCCTGCTTCACGAAATGCGAGATGAGGCCCGGGTTGGCGCCGTGCTCGATGACGGCGGTCGGGCCCTTCGTCTTCCACTTCGCGATCATGCGGCGCAGGTTCATGTGGCGCCAGTACAGCGTCTTTTCCGTCGGGTGGCTGCCCGAGGAATACGGGTCCCACAGCTCGGTCGACGTGTTGATGTAGCGCACGCCGTGGTCGTGGCACCACTGCAGGATCTCACAGGCGTCGATGTTCCAGGCCAGGTCGATGAGGAGGTCGCCGGGGCCGACGTGCTTCGCGAGCAGCTTCGTCATGTTCTGCTCCGTCACGCGGTCGCGCACGAAACGGACGCCCTTCTTGATCCACGGCGCGAGCTTGGCCTTGCGATCCTCGAAATCCATCACCGTCACGTTCTTCGCCGGCACCTTGATGTGCTTGAAGAGGATGGGCAGGGTGCACTCGGCGACGGCGCCGTAGCCGACGAACAGGATCTTGTTTTTGAATGTGAGCATGGAACGTAACGTTGGTTTCGCAGTGATTTCGAGGTGTGCGCGCGGAAATTCCGCGACGCCGACTCGAAAAAATTTGTCGTGAATGTGGGGTGGAAGCGCTGGCCAGTGCAAGCGATTATTGAGTGACGAACCGGCGACGATTCCGTCGCGCCGTCCGCCCCCGCCGCGCTTCCGGCGCCGCTCACTCGCTCTTGTTGTAGTTCACGTAGCCTTCCGTGAGATCGGAGGCGAGCAGGCGGAACGACGCTTTGCCGAGATGCAGGTTGAGGGTGATGGTGAAGCGGCGCGCCTTCACGATTTCCTTCCACTTCGGCTTCAGCTCCGGGTGCGGCTTGCCGGCGGTCATTGCCGGCGTGTCGTTGTAGAAGAGGTCCAGCTTCGCCTCGACGAGCTTCGCGCCCGCGTAGCCCGCGGCGTCGGCGAGCCGGCCCCAGTTCGGGTCCTCGCCGTACCACGACGACTTCACGAGGAGCGAATTGCCGATCGCGCGCGCGATCTTCTCGGCGTCCTCCGTCGAGGCCGCGCCCTGGACCTTGAGCTCGACCACCTTGGTGATCTTCTCGCCGTCGGACACGATCTTCTCCGCGAGCACCTCGCAGGTCTTCCACACCGCCTCGGCGAACAGCACGCGCAGCTCGCGCGGGCTCTTGTCGCCGACGCTCACGCCGGAGTGGCCGTTGGCCAGCATGAGCACGGTGTCGTTCGTGCTCATGTCGCCGTCGACCGTGATGCAGTTGAACGTGCCGGCCACGGCCTCGGAGAGGGTCTTCTGCAGGAAGCTGCGCGGCACGGAGAAATCCGTCGCCAGGAACGCGAGCATCGTCGCCATGTTCGGCTGGATCATGCCGGCGCCCTTCGCGATGCCGGAGACGAAGTGCTTCTTGCCGTCGTAGGTGAAGCTCACCGTGACCGTCTTCGGCCGCGTGTCCGACGTGAGGATCGCGCTCGCCGCGCGGTGGCCGTGCTCCGGCGTGCGGCCCTTCTCGGTGACGATGCGCTCGAGGCCCTTGACCAGTTTCACCATCGGCAGCGGCTGGCCGATGCGGCCGGTCGAGCACACGAAGAAGCCGTCGGTCTTGAGATTGAGCGAGGCGGCGATGCGATGCGCGGTGGTCTGCGCGTCCTTCAGGCCCTCGGGGCCGGTGCAGGCGTTGGCGTTGCCGGAGTTGGCGACGATGCCGTGGAAGGGACCGCCGTGCGCGAGGTGCTTCTGGCAGAGCAGCACGGGGGCGGCCTTCACCTGGTTCGTCGTGAACGTGCCCGCGGCGGTGCAGGGCCGGAGCGAGAACAGCAGCGCGAGGTCGAGGCGCTTGGGGTCGTTCTTGTCGCGAATGTCGCAAGCCACGCCGGCGGCCTCAAAGCCGGGCACATCCGTGATGCCGGCGCTGTCGGGGGTAACGGTGATCTGGGTCATGGAGGCAGGGTCAAAGCAGGCCCGCGGTCTCGGGCAGCCCGAGCCACAGGTTCATGATCTGCACCGCCTGGCCGCTCGCTCCCTTCACCAGGTTGTCGAGCGCGGAGGTGATCACGAAATTCCCGGTGCGGGCGTCGAGGACGGCGGAAATGTCCACCCGGTTCGTGCCCGTGACGTGCGCCGAGTCGGGCGTCTCGCCCGCCGGCAGGATCGCGACGAACGGCTTGCCCGCGTATGCGGCACGCCACGCCGCGTAGAGCGACTCGATGGTCGCGCCCGCGGCGGCCGGCACGGTGGTGGTGGTGATGATGCCGCGCCGCATTGGCGCAAGGTGGGGGTTGAATTGCAGCACGATCTTCGTGCCCGCGACGCCGGACAGCTGCTCCTCGATCTCGGCGAGGTGGCGGTGCTTCGTCAGCCCGTAGGCCTTCGCGCTCTCCGTGCGCTCCACGTAAAGGTACTGCTCCTCGACCTTCTTGCCGGCGCCGCTGACGCCGCTGAAGGAATTCACCACGATGTGCTCCTTCGTGACGACGCCCGCCCGCAGCAGGGGCGCGAGGGGCACGAGCGTGCTCGTCGGGTAGCAACCCGGGGCGGCCGCCAGCTTGATTTCGGTCTTCCACTTCGCGTCCGTGAGCTCCGGCAGGACGAAGCGCGCCTGCGGCAGCAGCTCCGGCGCGTGGTGTCCGCCGTAGTACTTCTCGTACGTTGCCAGGTCGGCGATGCGGAAGTCGGCGCTGAGGTCGACGACCTTCCGGCCGGCCGGCACGAGCGCCTTGGCGAAGTCCGCCGCGGCGCCATGGGGCAACGCGAGGAACCAGAGGTCGACGTCGCCGCGCGCCGCGATCGCCCGGGCGTCGGAATCGATGAACTTCAGCTGCTCCGCCGCCGTACCGCGCAACGCCGGGATGATCTGCGCCACCGTCTTGCCGGCCTGCTGCCGGGAGGTGACCGCCGTCAGGCGAACCTGCGGATGACCAAGGAGGGTCTTGACGAGAACTTCGCCGGAGTAACCGGACGCGCCGACGATGCCGACATTCATGAAAGGGAGCGGTAGGGTTAAGAATTCCCGAGGGGGAATCGAGCAGTTTCGTGTCCCAGCAAAAAAGCGGAGGCCCGGGGGCGCTCCGCTTCGAAGGGGGTGGTTCCAGTAAGCGCGTTAACGCTTGGAGAACTGGAAGCGCTTGCGGGCGCCGGGCTGGCCGGCCTTCTTGCGCTCTTTTTCGCGCGGGTCACGGGTGAGGTGACCGGCTTTCTTGAGGGAAACGCGGAGCTCGGGATTGAACTTCAGCAGGGCGCGGGCGATGCCGTGCGCGACGGCGCCCGACTGGCTGCTGATGCCGCCACCGGCGACGTTCACGGACACGTCGAACTTGTCCTTGCTGTCGGCGGTGACGAGCGGGGCGACGGCGCGGCGCACGAAGTTGTCGTGCGTGAAGTAGGTGTCGAAATTGCGGTCGTTGACGGACAGCTTGCCGGAACCGGCGACGAGGCGCACGCGGGCCGTGGAGGACTTGCGGCGGCCGGTGCCGAGGTAAACGGAGGATTCAGCGCTCATGGATTACTTAAGCTTGGTGGGGTTCTGCGCCTCGTGTTCGTGCGTGGCGCCGGCGTAAACGCGGAGCTTGGTCAGCATCTTGTCCGCCAGCCGGTTCTTCGGGAGCATGCCCTTCACGGCCTGCTTGATGATGAACTCGGGCTTCTTGGCGCGGACGTCCGTCAGCTTGCGGTACTTCTCGCCGCCGACGTAGCCGGAGAAGGACATGTACTCGGTCGTCTCCTCTTTCTTGCCGGTGAGGGCGATCTTGTTCGCGTTGATGACGATCACGAAATCACCGGTGTCGACGTGGGGCGTGTAAGTCGGCTTGTGACGACCGCGCAGGATGTTCGCGGCTTGGACGGCGAGACGGCCCAACACCTTGCCCTCGGCATCGATCAGATACCACTTGGGCTGCACCGTCTCTTTCTTGGCCAGATAGGTTTTCATTTGCGGAAAGGGGCCCAAGGGAAGGATTTCGCCCTACCCTGTCAACACCCAACCTTTCACATTTCCAAAGGATACCAAGCGGTTGGCTAACTGCTAGCCGCCGCGGACTTGCGGCGGGCGGCCGCCCGGGGATGCGATCGCCGGCACCAATTCAATCCGGGGTTTGTTTTCAGCCGACATGTGCCCACACTGCGGGGACATGCGGTCCTCCCATCCTCTCCTCCTCGCGGTCGCCGGCATCCTGGGCTTCACCGGCGTGGCGCTCGGCGCCTTCGGCGCGCATGGCCTGAAAGCGACGCTGGCCGCCACGGGGGGAGCCGAGAACTGGAAGACCGCCGTACTCTATCAGCTGGTCCATTCCGTCGCGTTGCTGGCCGTGAGCTTTCAGCCGGACGCCGGCGTCCGCCGCATCGGCGCGTGCTGGATCGCGGGGGTGCTGATGTTCTCGGGCTCGCTCTATCTCCTCGCCGTCGGCGCCCCGGCGAGATTCCTGTGGCCGGTCACGCCGGCGGGCGGCCTCGCCTTCCTGCTCGGCTGGGCCCTGCTGGCCGGCGGCGCGCTCCGGTCGCCCAAGCCATGAAGATTCCCGCCCCGCTCCCCGCCGCCCTTGCCGCCCTGCAGCCCGCCGGCGGCCGGCCGCGCCTGGTCGGCGGCTGCGTGCGTGACTGGCTGCTCGGGCTCGAGCCGAAGGATTTCGACGTCGAGGTCTACGGGATGGACTACGAGCAGCTCGGGCGCGCCCTCACGCCGTTCGGTCCGACCGATCTCATCGGGCGCAGCTTCGGCGTGCTCAAGGTGCGGATCGACGGCGTCGAGTACGATTTCTCCCTGCCCCGGCGCGAATCGAAGACCGGCGCCGGACACCGCGGTTTCGCGGTCGCCCCGGATCCGACGCTCACCGAGGCCGAGGCGGCCGCGCGGCGCGACTTCACGGTCAACGCCATCGCGTATGACCCGCTGGCGGAACGCATCCTCGATTTCCATCAGGGCGTCGCGGACCTGAAGGCGCGGGTCTTGCGGCACACGAGCCCGGCCTTCGTCGAGGATCCGCTGCGCGTGCTGCGCGGCTTCCAGCTCGCGGCCCGATTCCGGTTCTCGCTGGCCGACGAGACGGCCGTGGTGTGCCGCTCGATCCGCGACACCTTCGCGGAGCTGCCGGTGGAACGCGTGTGGGGCGAGTGGGACAAGTGGGCGACGAAGTCGGCCCAACCCTCGCTGGGCCTCGCCGTGCTGAAGCAGACCGGCTGGCTGTGGCATTTCCCGGAGATCGCCGCCCTCGACGGCCTGCCGCAGGAACCGGAGTGGCACCCCGAGGGCGACGTGTTCGTGCACACGGGCTGCTGCCTGGACGCGCTGGTCGGCCTCGACTCGTGGCGCGAAGGCGATGCGGCGACGCGCCGCCTGCTGTCGCTGGCGGTGCTGGCCCACGATTTTGGCAAGGCGACGACGACCAAGCAGGCGGAACGCCGCCGCAAGCTGCGCTGGGTCAGCCCGGAACACGAGGCGGCGGGCGGGCCGCTGGCCGAGACCTTCCTCGCGCGGATCGGCGCGCCGCTCGACCTCGTCGAACGGGTCCGCCCGCTCGTGATCAACCATCTCCTCCACCATGACGGGCCCTCCGAATACCGCGACACGACGGTGCGCCGTCTCGCCCGCAAGATCGCGCCCGCCACGCTCGACGAACTCATGGCGGTGATGCGGGCCGACCATCTCGGACGGCCGCCGCTGGTTTCCGCGGAGACCGAGCGGCGCCTCGGTTTCCTGCGGGCCGCCGCGCAGCGCCTCGCGCTCGAGCACGACGCCCCCAAGCCGATCATCCTCGGCCGCCACCTCATTGCCCTGGGCTGCACGCCCGGTCCGGCCTTCACGCCGGCGCTCGACGCCGCCTTCGAATCGCAGCTCGACGGCGCGTTCAACGACGAGGCCGGCGGCGTGGCGTGGATGCGAAACTATTTGCGGGCGCATCCCGCGATTTTAGCTTCACCCAATCCCTCCCTGCCATGAGCGCCACGAACCAGCTCGACCAACTCAAGCAATTCACGACCGTCGTCGCCGACACCGGTGACTTCGCCAGCATGAAGGAATTCGCGCCGCGCGATGCGACGACGAACCCGAGCCTCATCCTCAAGGCGGCGGCCATGCCCGGCTACACCTGGCTCATCGATCGCGCGATCCAGGACGCCGGCCCGGCCGCGCCGGTCGGGCAGGTCATCGACCGCCTCCTCGTGCTCTTCGGCCAGGAGATCCTCAAGATCGTCCCCGGACGCGTCTCCACGGAGGTCGACGCGCGCCTTTCCTTCGACCGCGAGGGCACGCTGGCCAAGGCGCGCGAGATCATCGCGCTCTACGAAAGGGCCGGCACGCCGCGCGAGCGCGTGCTCATCAAGATCGCCTCCACTTGGGAGGGCATCAAGGCCGCCGAGCAGCTCCAGAAGGAGAAGATCAACTGCAACCTCACGCTGCTGTTCTCGTTCCCGCAGGCGGTGGCCTGCGCCGAGGCGGGCATCAAGCTGATCTCGCCCTTTGTCGGCCGCATCCTCGACTGGTACAAGAAGAACACCGGGAAGGACTATGCCCCCGCCGAGGATCCCGGCGTGAAATCGGTCACGCAGGTCTACAACTACTACAAGCGCTTCGGCTATGCGACCGAGGTCATGGGGGCGTCGTTCCGCAATCGCGGCGAGATCACCGAGCTCGCCGGCTGCGACCTGCTCACCATCGCCCCGTCCCTGCTCGCCGAACTGAAGGCGAGCACCGAGCCCCTCGTGCGCAAACTCGATCCCGTCGCAGCCAAGCGCGCCGACCTGAGGAAGGTCTCGTTCGACGAGAAGTCGTTCCGGTTCGCGCTGAACGAGGACGCCATGGCGACGGAAAAGACCGCCGAGGGCATCCGCGTGTTTTCCGCCGACATCGGCAAGCTCGAGCAGCTCCTCGCGCAGAAACGCGGTTGAGTCCCGCCGGCCCGGCCGCGACGCTCGGCCCGATGATTCGCGCCTTCCAATGGGACCTCGCCCGGCAGGTCGAGCGGCTGGACGTCCTGCAGAGACTCCTGCCCCGCTACGCCGCCTGGGGTTACCAGGAACTGTACCTGCACCTCGAGGACGCCGTGCACTATCCGTCGCTGCCGGGCATCGGCCGCGAGGACGCCTACGCCTACGACCAGCTCGGCGAACTCGTGCTGCAGGCGGCGCAGAACGGTCTGCGCGTCGTGCCCATCGTCAACCTGCTCGGCCACACTCAGTATCTCGTCAAGCACCCCGAGCTGCGCGACCTGAACGAACTCCGCGACGAACGCGGCGATCCGCTGGCCAGCGGACAAATCTGCCCCCTGCATCCGCGCACGCTGGATGTCGCCGCCAAACTCCTCGCCGACCTGACGCCGTATTGCACCGCCGGCAAGGTGCACGTCGGCCTGGATGAGTCGTTCCACCTCGGCCGGTGCCCGCGGTGCCGCGCCGAGGTCGAGCGCATCGGGCTGGCCGGACATTTCGCAGGGCACGTGACCCGGCTGCACCGGCTCGCCACGGCCCGCGGCCTGGAACTCGGCCTGTGGGGGGACATGCTCTATTTCGTGCCCGAGGCGATTCCGCTGCTGCCGCCGGGCATCACCGCCTACGATTGGTACTATTACCCGTTCAACCGCGCGCCGCGGGTGGAACTCTTCAATTTCGCCGAGCGTGATCTGCTGCCGGCGCTGCGCAAACGGGGCATCCGCTACTTCGGCTGCCCGATGAACGGCGCGTTCCGGCATGAACCGCTCCCGATCTTCGGCGACCGCCTCGCCAACATCCGCTCATGGTGGCATCGCTGCCACAGCGTACAGGCGGAAGGATTCCTCATCACTTCCTGGGAGGCCTACCGCCTGGCTCTGGAGACGACGACGGTCGTCGACGCCGCGGCGGCCGGACTCTGGCAGGACGCAGCCCACGATGACGCCACGACGCTGCTCGCACGCGGCCTGGAACAGGCGCTGCACTCGCGCCATGCGCGCGAACAGGCGCGAGCGCTGCTTGCCGCCGACGAACACGCCTTTGCCGGCTACGCCCATTGGCAAATCAACGACCGTTGGGACACTTTCGCCGGCAATGAATCCCTCAAGCCGCATGAGCGCGCGCTCCGTGCGTTCGAGCGTCTGCTGGCGGCGCGGCACCCGTGGCCCCCGGCGTTGGACCACAGCTTGGCGTTCCGCCTATACGTGGCCCGGCGCGACCTTTTCGTGCGTCGGGCCGCGCGGGACATCCTTCGCTGTCGCCGGCTGCTCGCCCGTCAAGACGTGGCGGCGGCGCGGGCCCTCCTCCGCGAATTGTGCAGCGCGGCGCAGGAGTTCAGCCGCGCGTGGCGCCGCGGCCTGGCGGCGGCCCGCGCGATGTGGCGCCGCACACGGGATCCGGCCCGCCCCGGCCAGAACGAGGAGCAATTGGCGCGGGATCGCGCCCGGCTGGACGCCTGGCGGGAATGGTTGGGGCGAGCACTGCGCCGCCCGGCGCTGGTCCTGGAGCGCACCCCCGTCTGCGGGGCGTGGCAGGTCCAATTCATCGTGCACAACTTCGCCCCGGCGGCGGCGAAGGTGGTCGTCGAGGAACGGCAGCCCGACGGCACCTGGCTCGAGATCGCCGGCCGCCACACCATCGAATTCCGCGCGAGCGCGGCGCGACC
>CAYMSE010000154.1:0-6699 GCA_964392935.1 uncultured Oleiharenicola sp. | reverse complement strand
AGGACCAGTTCGAGCTGCCCAAGCAGCTGCTCCTGCGCGCCCTCAGCAGCCTCCTCGTCATCGCCCAGGTGGCCGTCGCGCTCGTGTTGCTGACGGGAGCCGGCCTGCTCGTCCACAGCTTTGCCCGCGCCCTGCAGGTCGACCGTGGCTTCGACCCCACGAACGTGATCGGCGCCGGCATCGCGCTGCCCGCCGCCCAACGCGCCGACGACAACGCCGGCAAGCTGGTGCGCGACCGGATGGTCCGTGCGCTGACCGAGGTGCCTGGCGTCGAGGCGGTGACCCTGTCCTTCGCCACGCCCTATCGCGGCGGTCTCGGAATCAACGCGCTGGTGCTGGCCGACGACCCGTTCCCACCCGGCTCGCGCCAGCCCGGCGCGTACCGCGTGGTCGTCACCGCGGGTTACCTGGACACGCTGCGCCTGCGGCTCGTCGCAGGCCGGTTCTTCACCGAGGCCGACGTCGACGCCAAGCCCGAGCGCTACGTGGTGGACGAGGACTTCGCGCGGAAGTATTTCCCGGACAAGCCTGCGGTCGGCGGCCATTTCTCATTTGGCGGCCGGCCGGACAAACCGGAGGACTGGCCGACCATCGTCGGCGTCGTGCGCAACGTCCCGCACAACGGCGTGGACGGCAACACCGGCAATCCCTTCATCTACCAGCTCATGCGGGGCAAACCCGGCGGGTTCGGCCTCTACGTCCGCACGCAGCGTTCGCTGGCGGACATCACCGCGATCATGCGCGAGAAGTTCCACGCGATTGACCCGGGGATCAACGTGTTCAGCACGGCGACGCTGCAGTCGGCGATCGACGAGTCCTATGACAACCGCCGCGCCGTGATGTACCTGTTGGCGGCGTTCGCCGGGCTGGCGTTGTTCCTGTCGGCGCTCGGCATCTACGGCGTCCTCGCCTACGACGTCTCGCAGCGCACCCGCGAGATCGGCGTGCGTGGCGCCATCGGGGCGTCGCGCGAGCAGATCGTTGCCCTCATCATCCGCCAAGGGTTGTGGAAGACCGGCATCGGACTCGGCGCCGGCCTGGCGGGCGCGCTGCTGCTGAGTCGGTCGATGACGAGCCTGCTCTTCGAGGTGAAGCCGACCGACCCGGCGGTCTACGTCGCCGTTTCGCTGGTGCTGATCGCCGTCGCCGTGCTGGCAAGCTACCTGCCGGCCCGCCGCGCCGCCAAGATCGATCCCCTGGTCGCGTTGCGCGACGAGTGAAGCAAGGAGCCAGGCGCCGCGTTTACAGCTTGAGGGCGTCGGCCAGCTTGCTGGCGTCGCCGCCGCCGCCCTGGGCGTAGTCGGGCTTGCCGCCGCCCTTGCCGCCGAGCTTGCCGGCGAGGGCGCCGATGAGCTTGCCGGCCGCCTGGCCGGCCTTGATCGCCTCGGGCGAGCAGTAGGCGACGAGGCTGACCTTGCCGTCGAGCAGGGCGCCGAGCTGGACGACCGCGCCGGCGCCGACCTTGTGCAGCACCTGGCTGCCGAGCGAACGCAGCGCGTCCTGGTTCTCGGCCGTGACGACCGCGGAAACCCACTTGAGGCCGTCCTTGGCGACGGCGGCCGTCGCCAGCTCCTCGGCGAGGCCGGCGGAGGCCTTGGCCTCGAACGCCCGGAGCTTCTTTTCGAGCTCCTTTTGGTTGGCGAGCAGCGACTCGAGCTTGGCGGCGACGTCGTTGACGCCGGCGTTGAGGCGGGCGTTGACGGCCTTGAGCGCGGTCTCCTCGGTGGCGACGAAGTCGTATGCAGCCTGGCCGGCGACGGCCTCGATGCGGCGCGTGCCGGCGGCGATGGCCATCTCGGCGGTGATCTTGATCAGGCCGATCTCGGCCGTGGTGCCGACGTGCGTGCCGCCGCAGAGCTCCTTGGAGTAGCCACCGATGTCGACGAGGCGGACGTACTTGCCGTACTTGTCACCGAAGAACGCGAGCACGTCGTCGGGCTTCTTCGCGTACTCGATCTCACCGGTGACGACGCGGGAATTCTCGAGGACCTTGGCGTTGACGAGCTGCTCGCACTCTCTGACCTGCGCGGCGGTCAGCGCCTCGAAGTGGGTGAAGTCGAAGCGCAGGCGCTCGGGCGTCTTGTGCGTGCCGAACTGGCGGACGTGCGTGCCGAGCATCTTGCGCAGGGCCCAGTGGACGAGGTGCGCGGCGGAGTGATGGCGGCTGATCGCCAGCCTCCGTTGCAGATCGACCTGCAACGTAGCGGAGGTTCCGACACTTGGCACTTGGCCCTTGGCACTTTCCGCCGAGAGGCGGTGAAGATGCCGTCCGGACTTGTCCTTGATGCAGTCCACGATGTCCACCTTGGCCCCGCTGATAAGCGCGTGGCCGGTATCACCGACCTGGCCGCCCATCTCGGCGTAGAAGGGCGTCTGGTCGAACACGAGGAAGGTGTCCTTCTCGGTGCGGACTACATCGACCAATTTCGCATGGACGGCATGGACGGAATCCAGTTCGTAGCCGACGAATTTGGTGGCCTCGGCGGTGGACTCGCCCTCGGTGGCGGCGACGATGACATCCTTCTTCTGCGCCGCGCGGCCCCGCTCGCGCTGCTTTTCCATCTCGACCTCGAAGCCGGCGACATCGACCGTCAAGCCGCGCTCGGCGGCGAGGAGCTGGGTCATGTCGAGGGGGAAACCGTAGGTGTCGTAGAGCTCGAAGGCGACTATGCCAGGAACCTTAACTTCGACATTGAAGAGTGACGATTTCGTATTGCCGGCATAAGTATTCGCTACTGCTCGGACAGCTTCGGGCGATGCATTAAGTGCATCTTCCCACCACGAAAAGAATCTGGCTAAGCCCTTGTCCAGCGTCCGGCCAAAAGACTCCTCCTCCGCGCGGATCGCCTTCTCGACCATGACGCGCTGGGTGACGAGTTCGGGGAAGACCTTGCCGAGGGATTCGACGACCGGGGCGACGAGCGCGGTGAAGTCGCCGGTCTTGAGGCCGAGATTCTTGCGGCCGTACATGATGCCGCGGCGGAGAATCCGGCGGATGACGTAGTTGCGGCCCTCGTTGCCGGGGATGATGCCGTCGGCGATGGCGCAGCTCACGCACCGGGCGTGGTCGGCGAGGACGCGGAAGGTGATGTCGATCGTCTGCTGCTCGCTGAGGCCGGAGCGTTCCTTCGGCACCGTGCCGGCGTAACTCTTGCCGGAGAGCGCCGCGATCTTGTCGAAGGTCGGCTTGAAGACGTCGGCGTTGTAGTTCGACGGCTCGGCGGAGAAATCCTTGAAGCCCTTCGTCGTGGCGTGGATGCCGGCGACGCGTTCGAAGCCCATGCCAGTGTCGACGTGCTTGGCCGCGAGCGGGGCGAAGCTGCCGTCGGCGTTGGCGTTGAACTGGATGAAGACGTGGTTCCAGATCTCGATGCAGCGCGGTGAGCTCGAGTTCACGAGCTGGCGGCCCGCGGCCTCATCGTCGGAGGGCAGCAGGTTGAAATGAATCTCCGAGCACGGGCCGCAGGGGCCGGTGTCGCCCATCATCCAGAAATTGTCCTTCTTGTTGCCGTTGACGATGTGCACCGCGGGATCGAGCCCGGCGGCCCGGAAGATGCCGGCCCAGATGTCGTAGGCCTCCTGGTCGAAATCAGCCGGGTCGCCTTTGCTCTTGTCCGGCGAATAGACCGTCGCGAAGAGGCGCTTCGGCGGGATGCCCCAGACCTTGGTCAGCAGTTCCCAGCCCCAGGTCAGCGACTCCTTCTTGAAGTAGTCGCCGAAGGACCAGTTGCCCAGCATCTCGAACATCGTGTGGTGGTAGGTGTCGAAGCCGACGTCCTCGAGATCGTTGTGCTTGCCGCCCGCGCGGATGCATTTCTGGGTGTCGGCGACGCGCTTCCACGGGGCCGCCTGGTCGCCGAGGAAGTACGGCACGAACTGGTTCATGCCAGCGTTCGTGAACAGCAGGTTGGGCGCGGTCGGCATCAGCGACGACGACGGGACGATCGTGTGCTGCTTCGATTGGAAGAAATCGAGGAACGACTGGCGGATTTCAGCGGAGGTCATGGCGGGAGGACAGGGGACGCAGAACAGAGCACCGGAAGGGGGGGTGCAAGACGGAAGAACCGGGCCCAGCGGCTCCCCGGGGTCCGGCGCGGTGTCCACCTCCGGAACCCAACGAATGCGGAGAGCATCGCCAAATACGCAGAGCGGTGTGCCGTCCAAAATAGGTACCGTGGGCGCTGCCGTGACCCTGCCCGTGCCGCCCCCGTCCGCCGCCCTGTCGACTGTGCCCTCGCAGCCGCGGCGCGAGCCTGCCTCCGCGGCGCGGATTGTCCTGATCTACGCGGTGTTCGCCGCGCTTTGGATCGCCTTCTCCGACCGGTTGCTCGTGGCGGTGGTGACCGATCCCGACCGTCTCGCCCAGCTGGCCACGCTGAAGGGATGGTTGTTCGTGGCGGTGACCTCGGCGCTGCTCTTCAGCCTGCTGCGGCTCAACGAGCGCCAGCTGGCGAAGGAGGCGCGGACCCGCAACGCCGCCGAGCGCGTGCTGAGCGACACGAACGCCCACCTGCGCTGGCTTGGGGACAACCTGCCCGACAGTTACCTCTATCAGCTGACGAGGGAGCCCGGGGGCCAGACGAGGTTTCTCCATGTGGGCATCACGGCGGAGAAGATCCACCTGGTGAAGGTGGCCGACATTCTCCGCGATCCCCGGACGCTTTTCGACCAGGTGGCGCAGGAGCATCGCGCCCTGGTGCGGGTGCGGCAGGAGCAAAGCGCCCGGGAGCTGGCGGACGCGGAGTTCGTGTTCGTCTTCAACCGGCCCGACGGCCAGGCGCGCTGGCTGCAGGTGCGGTCGCGGCCGCGCCGGCTCCCCGATGGCGCGGTGCTCTGGAACGGCGTGGCCACCGACATCACGGAGCGGCGCGAGTTCGAGGGCCGGCTGCTCCGGTCGCAGCGCCTCGAGGCGGTGGGCACGCTGGCCGGCGGAGTCGCGCACGACCTGAACAACATCCTGGCGCCGGTCCTCATGATCTCCGGGCTGCTGAAGGACCGGCTGTCCCACCCCGAGGACCAGAAGATGGTGGCGATGCTCGAGTCCTCCGCCAAGCGGGGCGCGGCCATCATCCGCCAGTTGCTCGCGTTCAGTCGCGGTGCGGCGGGCGAGCGGACCCGCGTGCAACTGCGTCCGATCGCCCGGGAGATGGTCGCGCTGATGCGCGAGACGTTTCCGCGGGAGATCGCCCTCGGCGAGGATTTCCCGGCCGACCTCTGGACCGTCACGGGCGACGGCACGCAGTTGCACCAGGTGCTGATGAACCTCTGCGTCAATGCGCGCGACGCGATGGAGTCCGGGGGGCGGCTCACGCTGGTCGGGGAGAATTTCGAGCTCTCCGCCGGCGACGCGGCGCGCTATCCGGACGCCCGGCCGGGGCGGTACGTGCGGATTGCCGTGACGGATACCGGCCACGGCATTGCCCCCGAGATCATCGACCGCATCTTTGATCCGTTCTTCACCACCAAGGAGATTGGCAAGGGCACGGGACTGGGCTTGTCCACCGTGCTCGGCATCGTGAAAAGCCACCGGGGATTCGTCACCGTCGAGAGCAAGGTCGGCCAGGGCACCTGCTTCCGCGTCCACCTGCCGGCGGACGCGGCGTCGTCGACGGGGTTGTTCAGCGAGGTGCATGCGCCCCTCGCGCGCGGCCAGGGCGAGCTCATTCTCGTGGTGGATGACGAGAGCACGATCGGCACGTCCACGCGGATGCTGCTCGAGGACCACGGCTACCGGGTGCTGCTCGCGACCGATGGGCGCGAGGCGCTGGCGCGATTCCTGGAGAACCAGGACAGCATCAGGCTCGTCCTCACCGACCTGATGATGCCCGTGATGGGCGGCGTGGCGCTGGCGCGCTCGCTCAAGGGCCTGCGGCCGGATTTGCCGGTCATCGCGACCACGGGGTTGGAGCACGAACCGAAGCAGGCGGAACTGGTGGCGATCGGCGTGACCGAGGTGGTGGCGAAGCCGTGCCAGCCGGTCGAACTGCTGGCGGTCATCCGCCGCAATCTCGACCGCGCGTCCGCCGGCGGCGCGGGTCCTCGCCGCTAGCCGGGCGCCGGCGCCGCGGGCCGTTTGCGTTTGCGGGAAACCGGCGGCCGGCGCATCACTCCGGCGTGAAGATTCATGTGCTGCCTTCCGGGCCGATCCAGACCAACGGCTACCTGCTCACCGACGCCGGGCTGGGGCAGGCCGTGCTGATCGACGCGCCCGGTGGCATCCTGGCGAAGATCGAGCCGCTGCTGGCCCGGGAGCAATGCCGGCTGGGGGAACTCTGGCTCACCCACGGGCATTGGGATCACATGCAGGACGCGGCGGTGGTCAAGGAACGGACCGGTGCGACGATCCGGGCCCACCGGGCCGACCAGGCGATGATCGAGACGCCCGAAATCATGGAGAGCTTCATGGGCGAGAAACTGGGCCTGCGGGCCGCGAAGGTGGACGCCTGGGTGCGGGCCGGCGAACGCCTGCACGCCCTCGGCCGCGACTTCGAGGTGCGGCACGTGCCGGGCCACTGCCCGGGCAACGTGCTCTTCTTCCAGCCGGGGGCGCACGTCGCCTTTGTCGGCGACGCCCTGTTCAACGGCGGCGTGGGCCGCTGGGACCTGCCCGGCGGCGACTACGAGGTCCTCGCGCGTTCCATCCGGGAGCAGATCTACACGCTGCCCGCCGGGACCGTGATCTTCCCCGGCCACGGCCCG
>CAYMSE010000153.1:0-2536 GCA_964392935.1 uncultured Oleiharenicola sp. | reverse complement strand
CGTGACCGGGCACTCCTCCGGCATCTTCTCGCCACTGATGGGCGAGGGCGCGGCCTTCGAGCTGGCGCGGATACTCCAGGGTTTCCGCGAACAGATGCGCGCGCTCGACGGCGCGACGATGAACCCGGCGCTGATCGCGGCCGGGACGGAGGCCGAGGTCACGCGCACCGGCGGCAAGCTGGCCGGCAAGACCAACATCATCCCGCAGCGCGCGGTCGTGCGCGGCGACCTGCGCACCGTCAGCGCGGAGCAGCTGGCGGACGCGCAGGCGCGCATGCAGGCCGTGGTGGCGCAGAACCTGCCGCGCACCTCGGCGGAACTGAAATTCTTCGAGGGCTACCCCGCGATGGCGCCGACGCCGGCGAACTACGCGCTGCTGGCGCAGCTCGACGCGGCCAGCCGCGACCTCGGGCTCGGGGCGATCACGGCGTTCGATCCGCGCGGACGCGGCGCGGGCGACATCGCGTTCGTATCCCCGCCGCTGCCGGGCCTCGACGGCCTGGGCCTGGATGGCCCGGGTCAGCACACGACGGAGGAGTCCGCGGACCTGCGGCAGGTGCCGGCGCTGGTGAAGCGCGCGGCGGTGCTGATCCTGCGCCTCACGAGCGAGAATCCGTAGGGTGGGCGCGGGACAAGGCAGGGAGATTAACCACTGATGCTCCGCCTACCGGCTGCGCTTGGAGGTTCCCTCCGCCTGATCGGTTCCGGATTTGGTTCCGGGGCGCGGCTAGTCGCCGCGGGAGACGGACACTGACTTGTAGTCGGCAACCAGCCGACTCCTGAAGCCAACCGCGTAGCCGTTAGGGCAGTTTAAGTAAGATTGTAGCTGCCATCCCCTGTAGGTCGGGGTTCATCCCCGACTGTCGGGCGTAAAGCCCGACCTACAGGACCTGCTACAATTCTATTGAATCGGCATGGGTGGTTCAAAGCCCGGCTCGGCGCCTTACGGCAGCTCCTGGAGCCGGATGCGGCGGTATTCCATCTGGCCGCGGTCGCCCTCTAGCCCGATGGGGCCCGTGTCGGGCACCTTCATCGCCTCCTCGAGCACCTCGCCGTTGCAGGTGGCGCGCGCGACGCCGTCCTTCACCGTGATCTCGAGGTCGTTCCAGTCGAGGGCGCGGTACTGCTGCAGCTTGGTGTAAGGGCCGGCCAGGAGGTAGTCGCGGCACTGCAGCTGCGGGCCGCGCACGTAGACGCCGCTGTCGGCGTTGGGCATGGCGCGGAACTGGAGGCGCAGGACGAAATTCCGCGGGAACTCGCGCGTGGTCCAAAGCTGCTGGATGCGGCGACCGCCCGGCGGCGTGGTGACGATGAGGCGCCCGGCCTTTGCGACGTAGCGGCCGTCGGGGCTGGCCTTCAGGCCGTCGAAGCTCGCGTCGGCCTTCACGACGGGCCACGGCGCGGCGTCGGCGGAGCCCTTCTGCCAGCGGATCGCGCTCTCGATGTCGGCGGGCGTGGTGGCGCGGTAGCCCCAGCCCGTGAGATCGTGGCCGTTGAAGAGGCTGACGAAGTCGTTCTCGATCGTGAACTCGTCGTTCTCGCGCTCGAGGAAGCCGAGGGTGGCGAAGAGCGGGCGCAGTGCGGCGGCCCACTTGGCGTAACCGGCGTTGTTCGGGTGCAGGAGGTCGGGGAAGAGGTCGGCCGGCGCGTCGTTGTCCGGCGCGGCGAAGAGCTTCCACGTGTCGACGACGGTCACCTGCGGCTGGTCGGCGGTGAGCTCGAGGATGAGCTGGTTGATGCGGCGGATGAGGTTTGCCGGGCGGTTCTTCCGGTGGGAGCTCGGCATGACCTGGCAGATGACGACCGGCATCGCGGCGTTGTGCTCGCGCAGGCGGTCGACGATGAGGCGGATGTTGCTGGCGACCTCCCAGGGGTTGCCGCCGGCCTCGTCGAGGTCGTTGGTGCCGATGAGCAGCACGACGGCGCGCGGGTGGAGTGCGAGGACGTCGTCCTGCAGGCGGATCAGCACGCCGCGCGTGGTGTCGCCGCTGATGCCGCGGTTGGCGGTCTTGAGCTCGGGGAACATCCCGTCGAGGTCGTCGTGCCAGCCCTGCGTGATGGAGTCCCCGAGGAAGACGATGGCACCCTGGTCCTGCTGCACGCGGGTGGCCCAGGCGGTGCGCCGCTCGTGCCAGAGCTTCCGGAACCAGTCGTAGCGGCGGATCGGGCCGGTGCCGGGCAGGCCGTCGTTGGTGGCGGGCAGGTCGAGCCCGGAGGCGGCCGGCTTGGAATCGGTGATGGTGATGGTGGCGCAGCCGGAGATCAGCATCACCGCGAGGGCGAGGGGTAGGGCGAAACGCATGGTGAAAGCCCACGGGTAACGCGCTTTCGCCGAAAGGCAAAGCCGGCGCGCGAAATTGCGCGGCGCCCGCGGCTCAGGGTCCGCTCACGCGCCTGGTCTCCTCGGCGACGTTGCCGTAGGTGTCGTAGGAGGTGACCTTCCAGTGGATCGCCTCGCCCGGATGGTCCGGTTCGGACTGGGCCCGCGCCCGGTCGAGCTCGTCGTAGACGGTGTCGGTCACCTTGGGCGCGCCTG
>CAYMSE010000152.1:0-3766 GCA_964392935.1 uncultured Oleiharenicola sp. | reverse complement strand
GACCGCTGCAGGTTGAACCGCTTGACGGCTTCCTTCATGAAGGCCTCGAGACCCGCCGGCGTGGCGAGCTGCGTCATCTGCGCCTGCTGGGCGCGCGCGGCGATTTCCTGGATGCGCCGGCCCACCGCGTCGTGCAGCTGGCGGGCACGGTCGTCGAAATTGTACGGGTGGCCCTCGTAGGTCGCGCGCAGGCCCGCGAGGAAGGCGCCGAACTGCGCCTCGCTCCAGCCGAGGTCGCGCAGCAGCGCGTTCTGGGCGAAGTTGGACCCGAGCGCCGCGTAGGTCTCGAGCGGGAACGAGGCCGCGGCCGGGGCAGCCGGCGCGGGGGCGGATCCGGCGTCGGCGGCCAGCGCCGCGGCGCTCCCGGTGAGCAGCAGCAGCAGTGAGGGCAGCTGGCGGAGGAGGTTGGTCTTCATGACAGGAGGGCAACCGCTCAGGGTTGGTGATGGTGGTGGTGGGCGCCCGCGGTGACGGTGGTCGGGATCGAAAAGGTGGGGAGCTGCACGGCTGTGGCCGCGGGCGCGTCCTCGACGACGGCGTAGGCGTGGTCCGGCTCGAGCCCGGTCAACACCTGCGTCCGGCCCGTGACCGGCCAGAAGACCTCGACGCGCACCACCGCGGTCGCGTCGCCGAGCCCGATCTCCTGGCGCAGCGGATTCGCGCCGAAGCTCCCCCCCGAGCCCACGACGCGGTGAATGGCGCGCTCGCCCGTGGCGTCGCGCACCACGACCTTCACGCGCGCCCCGATGGCCACGCGATTAGAGGCCCGGCCCTCGAGCATCAGCTTGAGCCAGTGGTGCCCGTGGCCGGGATTGAGGAACAGCTGCTTGTGGTAGTGGTCCGCCTCGAACGCGCCGCCGACGTTGGAATAGACGTCCTGGTCGCCGTCGTTGTCGACGTCGCCGAACGCGATGCCGTGGCCCTTCTGCAGCTGCCCGAAGCCGCCCGAGGTCGTCACGTCCTGGAACCGCCGGCCGCCGTCGTTGCGGAACATGCGGTTCGGGATCAGCGTCGAGAAATCCGGGTCGCCCGTGCCGACGTAGAAGTCCAGCCAGCCGTCGTTGTCGAGATCGCCGAAATTGGCGCCCATCGCGTGCAGGAGCCGGCTGACGCCCATCGCCTTCGACACGTCCGCGAAGGTGCCGTCACCCTGGTTGTGGTAGAGCTTCGCCTTCTGCGCCGGGTGCGGCCGCCCGAGGTAGTCGGCCGCCACGTCGCCGGCGTCCTGGATCGAGTAACCGGTCGTCATGAGGTCGAGCCAGCCGTCGTTGTCGTAATCCCAGAACCAGCACGGGAAGCTGTTGGCGGGCGCGGTGACGCCGGCGGCCTCGCTCACCTCGGTGAACTTCCACGGGGCCGCCGGCGAGCGGTCGGCGCCGGCGGGACCGTCGTTGCGAAAGAACAGCTTCGGCCCCTCCCGCGTGGAGAGGAACAGGTCGGGGCGGCCGTCGTTGTTGTAGTCGCCGCTGGCGACGCCCTTGACGAAGGCCACCACGTCGAGCCCGTGCTGCGCGGCGCACTCGGTGAAGGTGCCGTCGCCGTTGTTGCGGTAGAGCTCGCAGGCGTTGGCGTCGCGGCCGGACGACTCGTTGCCGACGAAGATGTCGAGCCAGCCGTCGCCGTTGTAGTCGAACCACACGGCGGTCTGCGTGGGCTTGAAGTGCAGCAGGCCGGCCTCCTCGGTCACGTCGGTGAAGGTGAAGTCGCCGTTGTTGCGCAGCAGGGAGAACGGGTAGTGCCCGGCCATGCGCAGCCAGCCGCCGCGCAGCACGAGCACGTCGGGCAGGCCGTCGTTGTTGTAGTCGCCCTGGATCAGGTTCAACCCCCCGTAGAGGCCCTTGAGTCCGGCCGGGACGGTCCGGTCCTCGAAGGTGCCGTCGCCCTTGTTCCGGAAGACCTGCAGCTGGTCGCGCTCGGTGAAGCCCCACGACGAGATCATGACGTCGAGCAGGCCGTCGCGGTCGAAATCCTCGAGCACGGCGCCGCCGGCCAGCGCGTCGGTGTCGAGCCCGACGTTGGCCGCGACGTCGGGGAAGCGCCCGATGTCGTAGTCGGAGGCGAAGGCCTTCGGGTCGATGAGCCACTTCGCCGGGACCTTGCCCGGATAGTCGCCGAGCGTCATGTACGCGATGTTCAGCAGCCAGCGCGCGCGCAGGTCGCCGGGGAATTTCTCCAGCAGTTCGCTCAGCACGGCGATGGCCTTGGTCGAGCCCTCGCGCAGCTGGTGGACGCCGCCGCCCTGGATGGGAAACAGGCAGGAGTCCTGGTTGTGGTTGCGCAGGCAGTTGGCGGTCTCGCCCGCCCGCAGGTGGCAGAGCGCGCGGTTCGTCAGCAGCAGGCTCTGCAGGCGCTCGTTGGGCGGCTGGTGGTATTCGCGCAGCATTGCATCGATGCTGTCGAACTCCGCCAGCGCGCCGTCGGTGTCGCCGGCCTGGAGCAGCGCCGCGGCCAGCTGGAGCTTGATCTGGAAACGCCGCTCGGGGTCCGGCGTCGCCTGGGCCTGCGTGCGCAGGAGCGGGATCTGGTCGGAGGACCGGAACGGGTTCTGCAGCGGATCGGCGTCGTGGTAGGCCTGCGTGATCAGCGCGGCCATGTGCTTGGTGCTGGCCGGCTGCTCGAAGTGGTCGTTGGGCGGGGCGGGCCGGAAGACCGGCGCCGCGGCGTGGGCAAGCACCACCACGCCGCACGCGAGGAACAGCGGGGCGGGCAGGCGGCAGGGAACCGGCCAGCCCGGGTTACTCCTCCCCAGGATGGCCGTTGATCGATCGTGGCAAATCAAGGCAGCCGCGAGGATAGGTGCGCGCCGCCACCCGCAATGGTTCTGTGGCCAAGTGCAGGACTCGCGGGGTGGCCCGCGCCGGGCGAGTGGTGAAATTCCGACCGCCCCGCGCCCACGGCGGCGCGCACCGCCACCCATCCCCCCGATCATCCGGCACCCACGGCTGAACGCGCCTCCCCTCTTCCGCCGGTCCCGTCATCCGCCGATCCACCCCGTCGGACCCCTGCTCCCCTTCCCCGAAACGCGCAGCTGCCGCGGAAGTTTGTCATACATTATATGACAAGTGGCCGGGGCTCAATTCGCGCGAGTGCCGATCATGTCGGCGGGGGGTGTGACTGCGGCGGGCGAACGGCGGGGCCGTTGCGCCCGGGGGGCCGTTGCGCCCGGGGGGCCGTTGCGGCCGGGGGCGTTGCGCGCGCGGCGCTTGGGTGGGATTGCGCGGGCCGGCTCAGGGGGCCGCCACGACCTCGTGCAGGGTCACCGTGAAGATGATCGGCGATCCACGCTCGACCTCGGCGGGCCAGTCGCCCTTGCCGAACGACAGGTCCGGCGGCAGGACGAACATGCCCTGGGCCCCGACCACGAGCAGTTGCACGCCCTCGGCCAGGCCGGGGAGCAGGTCCGCCACCTTCACTTTCCGGCGCTCCGCGGTGAGCGAGGCGTAGTCGGTGTGCCCGTCGGGTGCGGTCGCACTGTAGGAAATGATCACCGTGTCCTCGGGCGCCGGCCGCGAGCCGACGCCCTGCGAGATCAGCAGGTACGCGAGGCCGCTGTCCGTCTGCTGCATGTGCATGCCCTTCACGACGTCCTTCATGTATTTCTCGGCCAGGGCCGGTGCGCGGAAGCGGCCCGCGCGGGCCGCAGCCGGCGCCGGGGCCGCCGGCTGCTCCAGTTGCTGCAGCTGGCGGGCAATGGCCTCGTGCAGCGCCTGGCCCTGCGCATCGAGCGGAAAGGGCCGGCCGTGGAACGCCGCGCGCAGGCCGTCGA
>CAYMSE010000151.1:0-3432 GCA_964392935.1 uncultured Oleiharenicola sp. | reverse complement strand
CTCGTCCATGATGATGACGGCGGGCTCGGCGAGGATGGCCTCGGCGATGCCGACGCGCTGCTTGTTGCCCTTGGAGAGCCGGCCGAGGATGCGGTGGCGGTTGCGCTTGAGGTCGCAGAGCTCGAGCACCTCGTCGATGCGGGCCCGGAGCCGGGCGCGCGGCATCTCCTTCAGGCGGCCGCGGAACCAGAGGTACTCGGAGACACGCATGTCCTCCGGGAGCGGGTTGTTTTCCGGCATGTAGCCGACGTGCCGCTTGGTGGCCTCGGGGTGGCTGGCGACGGGCCAGCCGCAGATGCGGACGGTGCCCGAGTTGGCCGGCAGGAAGCCGGTGAGGATGCGCATGGTAGTGCTCTTGCCGGCGCCGTTCGGCCCGAGCAACCCGACGATTTCCCCGCGTTTGACCGTGAAGCTGAGGTGGTTGACGGCGGTCAGCGATCCGTAGGTTTTGACGAGATTGGAGACCTCAATGGTGATGTCGGGAGTTTCTGCCATGCCGCGGGTGGGGCAACGAGTTAGACGCGGAATCCCTTCCGCGAGCAAGCCTGCATCAAACCGCGGGCGCAGGGTTCCGGCTGAGAGTGACCTCCCCGGCGCGGAATCGTTCCGTCTGGGCCGGACCGGTGCGGACGATGAGCGAGCCCTCGTCATCGATGCCGGTGGCGGTGCCGGTCACGGTCCGGGTGCCCTGGGTGACGGCGACCTCCTGGCCGCGGAGCACGTCGAACCGCGACCAGAGTTCGCCGAACTTCGTCCGGTAGTCGTTCTCGACGAAGCGGCCGTAGGCGGAAAGGATGCGCGCGATGAGGGCGGCGGCGAAGCGGTTGATGTCGACCGGGGCGGCGGCGGCCGCGGCGAGCGAGATCGCGGACGCGCGGATCTCGCGCGGGAGGTCCTCCTCGCGGACGTTGAGGTTGAGGCCGAGGCCGAAGACGAGTTCGTGCACCTGGTCCGAGTCGACGCGGGCCTCGGTGAGCATGCCGCCGGCCTTGCGGCCCTGCACCAGCAGGTCGTTGGGCCACTTGAGGCCGGGCTCGAGCTTGCAGAAGTTGGCGACGAGCTCGCAGACGTTGAGTCCCATCCAGAGCGTGAAGTCCTGGAGGCGGGCGGGCTCGAGCTTGGGGCGGAACACGAAGCTCGCGTAGAGGTTGCCGGCGGCGGGGCTGTGCCAGGCGCGGCCGCGGCGGCCGCGGCCCTGGGTCTGCTCGCGGGCGAGGATGACGAGCGGCGTGCGGCTCCCGGCGGCGAGGTGGCGCTCGGCCTCGCTGTTGGTGCTGTCGATCTTGTCGAGCGTGACGAGATTCGGCAGCCGCCCGCGGCCGGTCAGATGGGCCTGGATCAGCGCGTGGTGCAGCTGGCCGGGCGTCTGGACGAGCTTGTAGCCGCGGCTGCGCACCGCGTCGAACGCGAAGCCCTGCTTGGTCAGCTTCTGCAGCTGCATCCAGATCGCCACGCGCGAGAGCCCGAGCAGCTTGGCCAGCCGGGCGCCCGAGACATGGCCGGAGTCACTGGCCAGCAGCTCGCGCAGGATGGTGACTTCGGTGGACGGCATGGGAATTGGGGATGGCGCCGCGGCGGGCGGTGCCTAACAAAGCGGAGAACAAAGGGTGCGCAAATGACATTTGAGGAATTTGTCGGAGCGAAATCGCCGCCGGCCGGTGCGGGGCCCGCGCTGCGGGCGCTGTGGCACGACGCGCACGGCGATTGGGACCGGGCGCACGCCCTCGCGCAGGAGGCGGACGACCGCAACGGCGCGTGGGTGCACGCCTATCTGCACCGCAAGGAAGGCGACGAGATGAACGCCGGTTACTGGTACGCGCGGGCCGGCCAACCGGCGGCGCGGGGTTCGCTCGAAGCGGAGTGGGAAGCGATCGCGCGGGCACTGGTGGGTGCGAGTGACAAGGGCGCGGAGTGAGGGCATTCCCCCCACAGGTGGAGCGGGCTGTCCCCAACACGCTTTCCGCGGGCGCAAGTCACACAGCGCGTCGGGTCGACGCGCTCCACCCCGAACCGCCGGAGTCCGCTACGGGCCGGTTCCCGGTGCGGTGGCGGTGGTCGTTGCGGCGGCGCCGGCGTCCTTCAGCGCCTTGGCGGCGGCCGGGTCGGCCTGCTGCAGCGCCTTCGAGATGTTCAGCACGTCGAGATTGAGCTCCTTGGCGCGCTCGCGGCGGTATTCCTCGAGGGCGCGGGCCTCTGCGGAGGAACCGAAGAGGGGCAGCGTGAACTTGTTCAGCGCACGTTCCAGGTCCGACGCGCGCTGCTTGTAGAGATCGGCGCCAAGGGCTTGGGGCGTGGCGACCAGCTGCGGGTTGAGCCGGGGCCGCGGCTTCTGCTTGATCGTCATCTTCGGCAGCACGAGCACGTCGGCGTTGTCGGGATTGGCCATCCGGGCGATATCCTCGGGGGTGGTGGGCTTGACCGGGTCGCCGGGCTTGGGCTCGGACGGGGCCGGGGGCGGCGGATCGTACTTGGGCAGGCCAACCTGGATGCGCTGTGCGACGTCCGGCGACGCCGTCGTTGGCGCCGGCTTTTTCGGCCCGTCGTCGTCGGCGCGCAGGAGCGACGACAGCGCGAACACCAGACCGAGGCGGACGATCCGTTTCATAGGTGGCAGGGAATGCACGGCAGGGATTCAATCGAGCGCAAAGTGCGCCCGCAGATCATTTGATGACCGCCAGGGGCGGAGGTTCCCTGGTGGCGCGGTCTATTTCGTCCTGGATTTTCGCGGCGCCCTGGGCGTCGAGCGAGCGGGTGGCGGCGCCGACTTCCGACAGGCGCTGGTATTCGCGCCGGCGCTGGATCGCCTGGCCGCGCGCAGCCTTGGACGGACTCAGGATCGGGATGGTGAACGAGTTCAGCAGGTAGTTCAGCTCGCCGTCCTTGGCGACCTCGTCGAGGTACAGGTTTTCCATCTTCCGCTTGAAGTCGCTGCGCTTCATCAGGTGGTCGTCCGCGTCGGTGGGCAGGCGCCGCTCCTTGATCGTCATCTTCGGGAGGACAAGGACGTCCGGTCCGGACGGCGTGACAACGACGGCCGATTCCTGTTCCTTCACCTCGGCGGACTTGGCGGCGGCGTCAAATTTCGGGAGACCCGCGAGGACGTGCGCCTTGGCCTCGCGCGAAACGAGGCCGGCGGCTGGTTCCGCGGCAGAGGCAACACCGAGCAAGCCGGCGGGAAGGAGCAGGAGGAATCCAGCCGGTTTCATGCGGGGCAGCGTGACATGGGACGCCCCGGGCGGCCAGATGTTCCTGTGCCGGCGGACGACATTTGCCGCGAGCGCGCTGGAGGTCGCGCTTGGTCGGGTCTGCGGCTCAGCGCAGGGAATCCGCCAGCGCGCGGAGGCGGGCCCAGTGGGCTTCGGGGATGCTGGCGCCGAGGTGCTGCACGCATTCGGCGCCGAGCGCGGAGCCGAGGGCGCCGGCGGCGGGCAG
>CAYMSE010000150.1:0-8890 GCA_964392935.1 uncultured Oleiharenicola sp. | reverse complement strand
AGTCGATGGTTGGTGGCATCACCGGACGTTTCGGAAAGTCGGGCATGGTTGGCAAGTTCGTGAAGAACTTCGCCAGTTCGTCGTTCGACAAGATGATCAACTTCGTCATCGGCAAGGGCAAGGACGACTTCGACATGGCTGACTTCGCCGGAGGTTTCGGCGGAGGCGGCGGTGCCGGTCGTTGGATGCCCACTGTCCTTATGGCGCTCAAGATGGCTGGCGAACCGTTGATGTACGCCAACCTGGTTCTTCGCGCCATCGCCAAGGAGTCCGGCGGTAACCCCCGCGCGGTCAACGGGTGGGACTCCAACGCGAAGAGGGGCACCCCGTCGATGGGTCTGCTCCAGACCATCGGCCCGACCTTCAACGCGTACGCTGGTTCGCTGCGAGGGCTCGGACCGTTCAACCCGCTGGCGAACATCTACGCGGCAATCCGGTACGCGCGTGCGCGTTACGGGTCCGGGTGGGCTGCTCGCATGGCGGCCCCTGGCGGTTACGCTATGGGTGGTCTGGTGGCCAACTCGTTCGACAGTGGTGGGTACTTGCCCAAGGGTCTGTCGCTGGCGTACAACGGCACCGGTCGCCCGGAGCCGGTCGGTCACGGGCTCGGCGGAGTTGAGGTTCACTTCCACAACTGCACATTCTCTGGCGGGCAGAGCGACTTCGAGGACATGGTCGTCAAGGCCGTCTCGAACGCTCGGCGTAAGAAGAGGATTCCGTAAATGGCTGACATCACGTACAACGTGTACATCGACTGGGACAACAACGGGAGTGTGGCCTCCGGAGCGTTTACCTCCGGGGAGACCGTCTCGTCCCGCGTGCTCAACGTCCGGACGAATCAGCAGTGGTCGTTCGGACGTGACAGCGCGAGGTCGCTCGCTGCGGTCAAACCCGCAGAGGTGACCCTTGAGTTGAACAATGTCAGCAGGGACTACTCGCCGGACAACGCAAGTTCGCCGCTATTCGGTAACGTTGGTCCCGGCAAGCCGGTGTTGATCCGCGCCACACACAGCGCGGTCAACTACGACTTGTTCTGGGGTTTCATCGACGACTTCACGATTGACCCCTTCCGTGAGCACAAGTCGGTCACACTCACCTGCATCGACGCGCTGGGTAAGCTGGCGCAGGCACAGGTGACGACCGACGCGTACCAGTCCATCCAGACTGGCACGGCTGTCGGCAAGGTCCTGGACGCTGCCGGTTGGTCGGCGTCCAAGCGGGATCTCGACTACGGGTCCTCAACTCTGCGATACTGGTGCGCAGATCAGACCGGTGCCTGGGAAGCAATCCAGGAACTGGTTACCGCCGAAGGTCCGCCCGCCATCGCCTATGTCGACTCTTCGGGGAACTTCGTCTTCCGGGATCGGCAGCACCGGCGTATGAGGGCGGCCAGCGCGACGTCGCAGGCGACGTTCCGAGACACCGGATCTGAGCCGCTGTTCTCCGATCCGGTGGAGTTCAACATCGGATTCAGGGATCTCATCAACTCGGTGGACTACAACATCGAGGAGAGGGAGCCGGGTGAACTCCGTACCATCTGGAGCACGGAGGACACCATCACGGTTCCGGCGTCCACAACTCTAGTTATCGCAGCGCACATTGAAGACCCGTGCACTGAGGTGATAGCTCCGGTCCAGGACAAGGACTACACGATCCTTGCCGGGTCCGGCACGGTCACGGTGGACCGGACGGCGGGGCAGACGTTCGACATTTCCCTGGCCGCTGGCGTGTCCGGGCTGACCATCGAGAAGCTGGCGCTCCGTGGGTATTTCTGCCTGGTGCGGCGCGAGTTGGTCATATCGTCGGTCGACTCCGCGAGCGTGACCAAGCATGGTATCGCCCACCCGGAGGCAGACTTCCAGCCGAAGTGGCTGAGCAAGAACGACGCGCAGGCCATAGCGGATCGCATCACCGCGCAGTACGGGGACCGCCTACCTGTAATGACCATCACGGTGAAGAACGCGAACGACACGCGTAAGGTGCAGATGCTGAGTCGGAAAATCTCCGACATGGTCACCATCGTGGAGGCCGAGACCAGCACTAACCATACGCACTACATCGAGTTCATCGGGCACAACATCTCGGAAGCCGGTAAGGCGCACTCCACCCAATTCGGGTGTGAGCGCTCGGGAGTTGACAGCCCGACGAACATCTTCATCCTTGACAGTGCAGTGTCGGGAAACCGACTCGGAACCGGAAAGTTGGCGAACTGATGACCGCACTCATCACGCCGAAGACCGCACTCGCTTACATCAACCACGGGCGCTGGGTAGTCGAGTGCCCGTGGGAGTGTGGCAGCGCAATGGAACTCCAGCCGCATGAACTCATGTTCGCGTGCAGCATGTGTCACCAGATATCCCCGATCACCTGGCCGTCCGACGCCGACAGGATCTGGGAGGCGCTGCAAGAGCGCGTACTGCCGCGCACGCGTAACTGGTTCCCGGACGGGCACCCGCTGGCGATCCGGCTTGGCGCCCCGATGGGGCAGACCGAAGCGCAACTCCGAGCGGAGCAGCGCGAGCATGAGGGGAGCTAGGCCATGGCGTGGACAACTCCCATGACATACACCGACGGTGTCGCACTCACCGCCGCGCAGATGAACACCTACATCCGCGACAACCTCAACGAGACGATGGTGGCGAAGGCGACGGCCGAAGGGTCGATGTTCTTCTCAACTGCCGCCAATACCTGGGCAGAGCGCATCCCTAAGATGCAGCGACTGAACGGCACGGTGACCACGAGCAGTACGTCGTACGTCGACCTCGGAGGCCCACTAGTTACGTGCACCACCGGAAGCAGTGCGCTCGTCATGATGGCGTGCCATATCGGTAACACTACTGCGAACTCTGCGACTTACGTGAGCTACAACGTAGCTGGTGCTACCACGATCGGATCGGCTGCTGCTAGTGGCCTCCGTCTCGATGGATATGCTGCTTCGACTGGTGACAACTACATCGGTGCCGCCATGTTCAACATTGAGAACGGGACTCTCAACGCCGGAGAGAACATCTTCAAGATGACTTACCGAGTCGACGCAGGCACCGGTTCGTTCGCGTACCGAATCCTCGCCGTCATGCCGCTGTAGGAGGACTCATGGCTTGGACAGTTCCTATGACATGGGTTGCCAACAACGCGCTGACTGCCGCCCAGTTGAACACGCACCTGCGTGACAACCTGCTGGAGTGCACGACTGCGAAGGCGACGCAGGCCAGCCAGATCTTCGTCGGCCAGAGCCGGTACAGGATCGCTGCACGCACGCCCACGGTGGCGTCCGTCTCGACGGCGGAGACGTGCACGACCGGCGACTGGGTCGACCTGGCAACCCCCGGCCCGTCGGTGACGGTTGTGACCGGCACCAAGGCGCTCATCTGGTACTCGGCGTTGATGTCCAACACCGGCACGGCATCTGGTAACAACATCACGTTCGAGATCTCCGGCGATACAGAGCGCGAGCCGCAGTACTCGACGTCCATCCGGTTCGACGGCATCACCGCAGGCGACCCGATGTCGTATTCGGGATTCGACATGCTGACGACGCTCACCCCCGGCACCAACACATTCACGTTGAAGTACCGGCGTGGTTCCGGCACCGCGACGTTCAGCACGCGACAGATCGCCGTCTGGCCGCTGTAGGAGGACTCATGGCATGGACCGCACCCCGCACGTGGGTCGCCAACGAGACACTGACCGCAGCCCTGTTGAACACTCATGTGCGTGACAACTTCAACGCCCTTGACGTAGCTCAGGTTACGGCGGCGAAGCAGTACTGCGTGAGCACGGGCGCGAACGCGGTGACCGCACGTGCGTGGGGTTTCGCGCGCGTCGACACCTCGCAAACGCTGGTGTCGCCCGGTGCGTATACCGACCTTGCCACGGTCGGCCCGACCGTCACGCTTACGACTGGCACGCGAGCGCTCATCATGATCGCCGCGAACATGGACCACAACACGGCGAACGGCGACACCAAGATGAGCTATGCCGTGTCCGGCGCAACAACCATCGCTGCGTCAGATACCTGGGCGATCCGACGTGACGGTATGCCAGCAGGCAACGCCGTGCGTATCATGAGGCACGACCTCCGCACGGACCTGACCGCCGGATCGAACACGTTCACCTGTAAGTACATGGGTTCGGCTGGCACCCTGACATGGGACTTCCGGACCATCGCTGTCTTCCCGCTGTAGGAGGAGTTATGTCCGAAGAGCCGAACCTGAGCGTCGAAGCACAACTCGCCGTTCTTCGGACGAAGATGGACCAACTGCTCGACCTCAACAAGACTCGCGGCGAGGACCACGAAAACCGGCTGCGTCGCATCGAGGACGGCCGGGGTGATTACATCACCAAGCGAGCTGCCTACACCACGATAACTCTCGTGTGTATGGCAACAGCAGCCATAACGAACGTAGTTGCGTTCTGGCTGAAGTAACAAACCGAAGGGGGGCCGATTATGGCCCAGCACGCAGCACCGAAGGAGAGGAACCACAGGGGACTAGCACTGGCGGCGGCCGTTGTCACGACCGGCTCCATCCCCATTATCAGCGCGACGGATGCCAGCGCTGCAACGGCCAGTGAGTGGGACGCAGTTGCCCAGTGCGAGTCGTCCGGTAACTGGGCGATCAACAGCGGCAACGGGTTCTACGGCGGTATCCAGTTCACGCAGGAGACCTGGGAGGCGTACGGCGGACTGGCGTTCGCACCTCGCGCCGACCTGGCCACCAAGGAGGAACAGATCAAGGTCGGTGAGCGCGTCCTCACCACTGGGTGGAACGGCAACTCTCCCCAGGGTAAGGTCGCCTGGCCGAACTGCGGCACTGGGCTCTCCAGCACCCCGTACGGGGCCGCACAGGAGAAGCCCAAGGAGGAAGCCCCCGCTCCGGCTCCCGAGGTCGACACGCCCCCCCCTGCCCCCGGCAACGGGGCAGGGAAGGTGTATCGGGTGAAGGCCGGTGACTGGCTTTCCACCATCGCTCGGGACCAGATGGGTTCCGTGTCGAAGTGGCGGTGGCTGTACCGGGTGAACCGGCACGTCATCGGGGGTGACCCCAATCTGATCTACCCCGGTCAGGAACTCAAGATTCCCGGCCGTCCTGTGACGAAGCCGGGACATACGGAACCCACAACTCCGACAAAGCCGACGGAAGTTCCTGCGGCACCGGAACCCCCGGCAGCTCCGGCTGTCAGCGGGTACGCTGCGCCTCTGGCCAGCATCCGGATCACGCAGGCGTTCCACAACCCGAACTCGATCTACGGGACCGGGTGGCACACTGGCGTCGACTTCGCGGCGTCGTACGGTACTTCGGTCCGTGCGGTTGCTGACGGCGTCGTCGTCGGCGGGAACGCCGGTAGCGCATACCAGACGCACGTCATCATCAAGCACAGCGATGGCGTCTACACTCTGTATGCGCACCTGTCGTCCAAGCTGGTGTCGGTCGGCCAGACGGTCAAGGCCGGACAGGTTATCGCCGCAAGCGGTAACTGCAACGGCGGTTGTGGCGCGCACCTCCACCTGGAACTCCGGAACGACCCGACGCAGTACGCGCCCGGTGTGTTCTCGGACCCGGTGGCATGGCTGCGCAGCAAGGGCGTTGCCCTGTAAGGAGTAAGTTCGATGGACCCGCAAGAGATAGAGCACGTCGAATTCCGAACGACCCGGCTCAAGGAAGGTTACGACCCCGATCAGGTCGACGCCTTCCTTGACCGGGTTGCCGGTGAACTCAGACTCGCGCTCACGCAGTTGCAGGAGCGAGACGAGCAGATCGTCAAGCTCAAGCGCCAACTCGCCGAGCAGGAACGCATGCTGGGCGAGTACGACAACTTCACGCCAACGCAGGTGCTCCCCACGGTTTCCAAGCCGGAACCGGACGGAGTAGCGCCGGTCACGGCGACGCTCATCCTCGAAGCCGCCCAGAAGACGGCAGACGAGGTTATCTCGCAGGCGCAGTCGCACGCCGTTGACATCACCAAGACGGCCGAGGTCAACGCACGCGAACGCGCCGACGAGATCGTGGCCGACGCCATCAAGCGGCGGGACACAATTCAGGCTAAGGTCACGGACCTTGAGAACACTCTCACGATCCATCGTGATAAGAGCGAGCAGGTGAAGCGCACGCTCCAGGACATGCTCGCTCGCCTGGAGAATCCCCAGTAAGGAGAGGTTCATGGTTGCACTGGCCAATGTCCAGTACGGCACGCAGAACAGTGCCGATGTGGCGACGGTCCAACAGGCCCTGCTCAACGAGGGCTTCAACCCCGGCCCGGTCGACGGCTGGTTCGGAGACCAGACGAAGGCCGCCTATCAGCAGTTCGAGATCAACGTGCTCGGCTACACCGCAGGCGGGACCGCCAACTCCCCCACGGCCGGTGCCATCGCCAAGTCTTCGGTGGTCTACACGAAGAACTCCGGCATCCCCACCTCGCAGGCCACCTTCCAGAGCTACGCCAACCAGGCGTGCGATCTGACGGGTGTTCCGCGCACGTGGGTGACCGGGCTCAACGGATGCTCGCTCACCACGCTGGCGTTGCGGGAATCGTCGTTCATCGCCAACGCGGTGAACACGACGGACTCCAACGCGACCGGCTCCATCGTCGCCGACGGCAACCCGATGAACTGTTCTCGGGGGTACTGCCAGACGATCCCGGCCACGTTCGCCGCGTACCACGAAGAGGGCACGTCGAACCGGATCTACGACCCGGTCGCCAACATCGCCGCCGCCATCAACTACATCCGGGCCGTGTACGGTTCCATCACCAACGTGCAGCAGGCCAACCCGAACCTGCCCCCGAAGGGATACTGAACATGCCCACTGCTGACGGAATTCCGGACTGCGCGTCACTGGTCGCGCTGGGGCAGCGTCAGGGCTTCACTGTCTCTGACTGCCCGGTCACGCCGACGGTGACGCTCAAGCTGTCCAATGTCGTCTACGGCAAGACGAACGGCGACGTGCAGACGGTACAGGCGAAGCTGACCAACCTCGGCTTCAACCCCGGCCCCCAGGACGGGATGTACGGCGACCAGACCAGGGCCGCGTACATGGCGTTCGAGCAGACGCTCGGCGGCGCTGTGACCCCGGACGGCATCGCGGGGTGCTACTCCCTGGGCGAGCTGGGCAGCCGCAACGCTGCGCCCGTGTTCGCCGTGTCGTGTGACATCGCGGACCCGGCACCCCCAACCACCAACCCCCCGCCCGCCAATGACGGCGAGCCCGTGCACAACTACACGCGCGGCACCTTCGGGTTCGGCGGCGGGAAGACCATCAACAAGCGCACGGCGGACATGCTCAACCTGGCCGTCGTTCAGCTCAGTGACTCCTACGACTGGTCTCCGTACCTGGTCCAGGGGAGCTACAACCCAGGTGTCGACGCCTCTGCCGGTACGCACGACGGCGGCGGGGTCATCGACATCCGGGTCACCACCATGTCGGAGAACGGGCGCAACCTGTGCGTGCAGGCGCTCCGGCAGGTGGGGTTCGCTGCCTGGTATCGAACTCCCGCCGAGGGGTTCGACGTTCACATTCACGCGTGCGCCATCGGCGACCGTGAAATGGCCCCCAGCGCGAAGAACCAGGTGCAGTCGTACTTCAACGGCAGGAACGGTCTGGCCAACAACGGGCCGGACTCACTGCCGTCGTCGTACCGAACCCCGGTGCCGATGTGGCCCGCGTGGTGCAACAAGTACGATCTCTGAAAGGGTGGTTGCGATGAGAAGCAACCTGCTCCGCGACGTGGCCGAGCGTGTGGCCCGTACGTTTCTCCAGTCGTTCCTGGCGGTCTACGGACTCGACCTGGCCGACGTCCTGAACACCGACCTCGCCGCCAAGGGTGCGGCGGCCGGTGGCGC
The DNA here is from genome assembly GCA_964392935.1 of uncultured Oleiharenicola sp. GTDB lineage: Bacteria > Verrucomicrobiota > Verrucomicrobiia > Opitutales > Opitutaceae > Lacunisphaera. Next base: position 1,053 of record CAYMSE010000150.1, on the reverse strand, counting down.
TGCTGTCCTCGCCCTGGTGATGGGGCTGGTCGGCAGCAAGTTCGGTAGCTCCAGCGAGGACGCCTCGCTGCGCTGACTCCGGGCATGAGAGGGCCCCCCTCCGGTAATTCCGGCAGGGGGGCCCACACTTGCGTTTAGCGGTCCTTCCAGAACTGTCGGCAGTCCCGCAGGCCCAGCTCATAGCTGCGCAGCTTCTCGTCTGCCATGATGCGGCGGAAGTCTCGCTCGATATCCGGCACCGGCCGTGATCCGATCAGCAACTCCCCCAGCAGCGTTTGCAGTTCAAGCCTGGTGAACGCGTCCATCACTGGCACCCCCTGTCGACCAGGAAGAGCTGCCACGTCCTGAACCGGGGGTGCCGTTCGATGTAGACCCCGTACCGCTTGGTGAGGCTCAGGTAACGCAGCTTCTTCGCGGTTTTCATCATGGCCTTGTTGGCCGTCCCTTCGTCGTCGAACGTGTCGACCAGGGTGACTATCTCGTCCGGCTTATGCTTCCTCAAGGGGTACAACTCCCGGTAGCAGGTATGGCGTTGCTCGCCAGTACGATGACGATAAACAGGATGATGAACCCGGCGACCAGGACGAACCACCGCTGCCCATCGGTAAGGGTGCGCTTGCGTTCGCCCCGGTGCCGTCGGCTCTGGCCCTCAGCGTGACTCACGGCGTGCCTTCCGTGCGAGGGCGCGCTCAAGCCATGTGCCGCCCTTGCGCTCCAGCTTCTCGCACTGGTTCCGCGCGTCCATGTCCGCGAGAGTGGCGGTCAGGCTGTAGCCGCTCTTGACGATGCGCCCCTCACTGTTCTTGATGTGCCAGCGGTAGCGCAGCAGGTTACTGGTGCCGAATCCGGTGGTGCCGATGTTCTCGACAACTTCGTAGCTGTAGCTGTCAGTTCCCGTTGCCATGGTTGCTCTCCTTGGTTACGTGGGCCATGAGGCGCTTGTTCTGCCTCTCGTTCATGTCGGCCCCTGCCTTGAGTGCGGCGATGATGGTGTCGCTCAGCCGCATGCGTGACCGTACCAGCGTCCCGGCAACCGCCGTGAACAGCAGCAGG
>CAYMSE010000149.1:0-6481 GCA_964392935.1 uncultured Oleiharenicola sp. | reverse complement strand
CTCGACGCCCGCGCCTTTATCGACGACCAGCTGGCCACGCCGGGCAACATGTCCGGGGTGAAGCTCCCGACCGACGACGAATACCTGCAGCACGGCATCCACATCGCCCGCGAAGTCGCCCGCCTCGACATCGGCCAGGGCTGCGTCGTGCGCAAGGGCACCGTGCTGGCGGTCGAGGCCTACGAGGGCACCGACGACATGCTCCGCCGCGCCGGCACGTTCAAGACCGACGAGACCCTGTTCGTGAAGACGGTGAAGGGCCGCCAGGATTTCCGCTTCGACGTGCCGGTCTTCGGCCTGCGCACGCTCCAGACGATGCGCGAGGCCGGCGTCGCCGCCGCCGCGCTCGAGGCCGGCAAGGTCATCATCCTCGAGAAGGCCGCCGTCCTCCGGGAGGCGAAGGCGCACGGCATCGCGCTGCACGGCTTCTGAGCCGGCGGCTTGAACTTGGCCCCAAACTCAGCACCTTGGCCCCATGTCCGCCGATATCGTCGAAGTCACCATCAAGGGCCTCATGCCCACGGCCAATGGCTGTGCCGTCTTCCTCGGCAATGACGACAAGACCTTCGTGATCTACGTCGACCCGAGCGTCGGCAGCGCGATCTCGATGACCATCAACGGCGTGAAGAAGGAACGGCCGCTGACGCACGACCTCGTCGGCCACCTCCTGGTCGGCTTCGAGATTTCCCTGGAACGCGTGGTCATCAACGACGTCAACGAAGGCACCTATTTCGCGCGCATCATCCTCCACATGCAGAACGAGCTCGGTCGCAAGTTCCTCGAGCTCGACGCCCGCCCCAGTGACTCCATCGTGCTGGCCCTGCAGCAGAAGCGCCCGATCTTCGTCGCGCGCCGCGTGTTCGACGTGGTCGAGGACATGAGCGAGATCCTCGAGCGCGTGCTCAAGCAGCAGAAGGAAGAGGAGAAGGACGAGGAGGATACCTGAGCGATGAGTCCCGCCACGCGCCCGCTACCCGCGGCGATCCTCCCCGGGCAGCCGCTGACCGCGCTCGCGCCGATGCAGGACGTCACCGACCTGGCGTTCATGCGCGTCATCGCGCACTACGGCGCCCCCGACTATTTCTTCACGGAGTTCTTCCGCGTCCACTCCCAGTCGCGACCCGAAAAGCACATCCTGCGCTCGATCGACGAGAACCGCACCGGGCGCCCGGTCTTTGCCCAACTGATCGGCGAGCACGTGCCGGACATGGTCCGGACCATCCGCGACCTGCTCCGCCACCCGGGGGCAGGCATCGACCTGAACATGGGCTGCCCGGCCCCGAAGATCTACAAGAAGAACGTCGGCGGCGGCCTGCTCCGGGATCCGGCCAAGGTGGATGAGCTGCTCGGCGCGCTGCGCGCCGCCGTGCCCGGGCTCTTCACCGTGAAGATGCGCCTCGGCTTCGACGGCACCGACCACTACGAGCGCGTGCTCGAGCTCGTGCACCGCCACGGCGTCGACCTGCTCACCGTCCACGGCCGCACGGTCAAGGAAGGCTACCGGAGCGACGTCCACTATGATTTCATCGCCCGCGCCGCTGCCGCGGTGCGCTGCCCGGTGCTGGCCAACGGCAACGTCACCTCCGCCGGGCGCGCCGCCGAAATCCTGCGCGACACGGGGGCCGCCGGCGTGATGATCGGCCGCCACGCCATCCGCAATCCGTGGATCTTCCGGCAAATCCGCGAATGGTTCGCGGTGGAGCGCGCCGACCCCAGCGCGCCTGCGCCCGTCAACCGCGCGGCGAGGTCACCGCATGCCACCGGCGTCTTCCAACCCACGCTCGCGGACGTGCGCGAATACGTCTCGCGGCTCTACCGCGAGACGCAGGCGCCCGACATTCCCGAAGCCGCCCATGTCGCGAAGATGAAGAAGTACCTCAATTTCGTGGGCCAGGGCGTCGATCCGGAGGGCCGGTTCCTCCACGACATGCGCCGGGCGATGAACGAGTCGGAGCTGTTCACCGTCTGCGACCGTCATCTCCTGGGGCGCGGCAATGAACCCTTCGCGCCGGAGCCCTTCCCCGGCGTCATCGCGCGGCCCAACTGCGAAACCCCCGTCGAGAGCTGCTCGCTCGACACGGTGACGGCGTGACCGGTTGCAGGGGCGCCAAGCCCTAGTCGATCCCCAGCACCTTGCGGCCAACGTCGGAAATCATCTGCGGGGACCACTGCGGATCCCACACGATGTGCACCTTGGCGGATTCCACGGTCGGCAACGCCGCGATTTTCTGGCGGGCGTCCTCCGCGATGACCGGGCCCATGCCGCAACCGGGCGCGGTGAGGGTCATCTTCACCTCCACCCTATGCCGGCCCGCCGGGGTCGGCTCGATCGCCAGGTCGTAAACGAGCCCGAGGTCCACGATGTTGACGGGAATTTCCGGGTCGAAACAGGTTTTCAGCGCCGACCAGACGGCCTCCTCGCTGAACTCGCCCCCGGCGGCGGCCGCAGCTTCCTCCTGAGCGGAGTAGCCTCCGATCGCGTCCGTCTCGCCCCGGGCGATGCGGAACAGGCCCTGGTCCGTGCGGACGGTGACGTTGCCGCCCAGGGTCTGGGTGATGAAGACCGACGTGCCGGCGCGCAGCACCACCTTGTCTCCCGCAGGAATGGCGGTCGCGGGACAATCCTTCGTCAACGCGTGTTCGTGGCTCATGCCGCCGACGTTAGCGGAGGCTCAGGTCGAAAGGCAACCGGGCATACAGGCCCTGCGGGTCGTTGTAGCGGCCCAGCGCGCGCACCTGCTCGGTCGCCTCCCGGACCAGCAGGCCGGCGGGACCGCTGAACGACTGTTCGCGGCGGCGCGGATCCAGCGCCTCGGCGAAGGCCTCGGCGAACTGCTTGTGGCGCGGATACTCGGTCACGCGGAAATTGTCGTCCAGCTTCGCCTTGGCGGCGGCGTACTGGGTCGCCGCCGCGAGGCCGCCGATCTCGTCCACGAGGCCGAGTTTCAACGCCTCGGTGCCCGACCAGACGCGGCCCTGGGCGATTTCCTGCACGGCGTTGCGGTCGAGCTTCCGCCCCTTGGCCACCTTGGAGATGAACTGGTCGTAGACCCAGTCCACCGTGTCCTGGAAGAGCGCGAGCTCCTCGGGGGTCTTGGGCCGCGTGACCGTCGCCGCGTCGGCGAACTTGCCGGTCTTCACCAGGTCGAAGGTCAGCCCGAGCTTGTCGTTGAACAGCCCTTGGAAATTCAGGAACAGGCCGAAGACGCCGATCGAGCCGGTGATCGTGGTCGGCTCGGCGAAAATGTGCTCGGCCGGCATCGCGATCCAGTAGCCGCCCGAGGCTGCCAGCGTGCCCATCGACACGATCACGGGACGGGTCTGCTGCAGCAGCGCCACCTCGCGCGCGATCGCCTCGGAGGCGCTCACGCTGCCGCCGGGGCTGTTCACGCGCAACACCACCGCCTTGACGTTGTCGTCCGCCCGCACTTCGCGCAGCATGCGCGCCGTCTTCTCCCCATAGACCAGGCCTTCGTCGTTGCCGCTGCCATCGACAATCTCGCCCTCGGCGTAGACGATCGCGACCTTGCCGCGACCGGAGGACGACACCTCGATCTTGTCGGCCGCCACGCGCTTGGGCTCCGCGCCGCTGCCGCCGACCAGCCGGGCATATTCCTTCAGGTTGATCTGCTTGAACGCCCGGTCCGATTTCTTGCGCCCCGTCGCCTCCTTCAGCGCGTCGAGGACTTCGTCGTGATAGAGCACCTGGTCAACCAGCTTGGCCTGCTTGGCGGCGTCCGCCCGGATGAAGCCCTTCGCGTCGACCAGCGTCTGCAGCGAACCGGCCGGGAGCTTCCGCGCGCCCTCGACCGTTGCCGTGATCTCCTTCCACAGGTCGTCGATCAGCTTCTGGATCTGCTCGCGGTTCTCCGGACTCATGTCCTTGCGCGTGTAGGGCTCCACCGCGCTCTTGTACTTGCCGACGCGGGTCACCTGCACGCCGACGCCGAATTTCTCGAACGTCCCGGCGAAGAACATCGGCTGCGACGCGAGCCCCGGCATCAGGATGACGCCATAGGGATCGAGCACGATCTGGTCCGCCGCCGAGGCGACGTAGTAGTCGCGCGTCGCCGCGAAATTGAGGTAGGCCTTGACCGGCTTGCCCGATTTGCGAAAGGCGACAATCGCCTCGCGCACTTCCTTGAGCGCGCCGAAGCCGGAACCGTAGCCCATCGGTCGCAGCGATCCGGTCAGGAACAGTCCCTTGATCGCGGGATCGCGGCCGGCCGCCTCGATCGCCCGGGTCGCCTGCCGGAGCTGGAGCGTCTGCCGCCCTTCGCCCCCCAGGGCCTCCATGAACTCGTCGAAACCGTCGTTCTGCAGCGGCGTGTCCACGATGTTCGCGCCCAGGTCGAACACGAGGTACGAACCGTTTTCCACCGTCGCCGGCTTCTTCTGGCCCATGGCGATGATCGCGCCGAGGAGCAGGAACGCGAGGATGCAGGCGCCGAACAGAAAAACGATCAGGGCGGTCAGGCTGGCGAAAAACGACGTGAAGAAATTCTTCATGCCTGCAAGCTAGGCGGCAACCCCCTGCGGGCCAGCGAAAAACCGCCCGCGGCGGCCGGCGGGGACAGGCGGACCGGCGCCGCGATGAGCGGCACGGTTACTTATCGGCCAAATCCGCGCGCGCTTTAACGCAGCTAGACATCCGGGCGTGCCGATATAGATTCCTCAATTGTGTCCGCCATCAACGACAAACAAACCCTGCTCACGACCAGCCGGAAGGCGCTGACCATCAATCTTGATGGCACGCACTACGGCACCATCGCGGAGATCGGCGCCGGCCAGGAAGTGGCGCGCGTGTTCTTCCAGGCGGGCAGCGCGTCGGGTGCGATCGCGAAGACGATCTCGGCCTACGACATGACGTTCAGCGACGCCATCTACGGCAAGGCGCCGCGCTATGTCTCCCGCGAGCGCCTGGTCACCATGCTCGGCCACGAGTACAAGCTGCTCCAGGAACGACTCGAGGAGAAGCGCGGCGAACGCACCTGCTTCTTCGTGTACGCCGACACGGTCGCCACCGCGAGCGCCAAGTCCGGGCAGACGAGCGGCCACGGCTGGCTCGGCATCCGCTTCCAGGCCAAACCCCGCGAGGAGCCGAACGACATCCTCATCCACGTCCGGACCCTCGACCGCAAGAACACGCTGCAACAGGAGGCGCTCGGCATCGTGGGCACCAATCTCATCTACGGCGCGTTCTACCTGCGCGACGAGCCGGAGAAGTTCATCCAGTCCCTCGTCGACAACCTCGGCACCGACCGGATCGAGGTCGACATGCTGAAGTTCAGCGGCCCGGCCTTCGCCCAGGTTGACAACCGGATCCTCTCGCTGCACCTCGTGAAGCACGGCCTCACGAACGCCGTCATGTTCTCGCCGGCCGGCGACGTGCTGCAGCCGTCGGAGGTCATCTACAACCGCCCCGTGCTGGTCGAGCGCGGCAGCTTCCGGCCCGTGACCCACGTCAACGTCGACATGCTGAACTGCGCCACCGCGCAGTTCCTCCAGGAGCCGCTCGTCAAGGGCAAGGACATCGTGGTGCTGATGGAGATCACGATGAACAACCTCCTCGCGGAGGGTTCGCTCGACGAGCAGGATTTCCTCTCGCGCGTCGACATGCTCGGGCACATCGGCTTCACGGTGCTGATCTCCAACTACTCGGAGTTCTACCGGCTCGTCTCCTATTTCCGGCGCTACACGAAGGAGATGATCGGCGTCGCGATGGGCATCAACAACCTGTTGGAGATCTTCAACGAGAAATACTACGAGAACCTCGAGGGCGGCATTCTCGAGTCCATGGGCCGGATGTTCCGCCACGCCGTGAAACTCTACATCTACCCGATGCAGCAGGCGGCCTACGACAGCTACCTGAAGACCGGTCATCCCGCCGAGGGCGGCCACACGCAGGTCAACCACGCCTTTGCCGGCAAGGTGCTCATCACCGCCCGCAACCTCAACGTCGCCGACCGCCTGCGCAACCTGTACGCCCACCTGCTCGAGAACCACTACATCGACTGCATCAACGGCTTCAACGAGGACTATCTCAGCATCTTTTCCCGCGACGTGCTGCAGCGCATCGAGAACAACGACGCCTCCTGGGAAAAGCTCGTTCCCGCCAAGGTCGCGGAAGCCATCAAGCAGCGCGGCCTGCTCGGCTACGGCAAGGGCGCCCGGCCCGCACCCGCCGCCTCGCCCACCCCGGTGGGTTGATACCCGGCTGGACACCGCGGCCGGGCAGCGCGCCGGCTATGACGGCGGCACAGCCAGATTTTCCGTGTCTTCCGCCGCCCGCGCGGCTACCACGCCCTCCGACCATGCGCTTTTTCAAGTATCACGCCCTGGGCAATGACTACCTCGTGATGGATCCGGCCGACTATCCCGGCTGGACCGCCCCCACCGTGGAGCAGCGCCTGCTTCTTCCGCTTGACACCGCCTCGCTCATTCCGCCAAAGCTGCGTCAGGCGCCGCTGCGCAATCTCGA
>CAYMSE010000148.1:0-3053 GCA_964392935.1 uncultured Oleiharenicola sp. | reverse complement strand
TCGACCAGCGCGCCGTCGACCGGCAGGTTCTCACCCGGCCGCACCCGGAGATCATCGCCCGGCTGGATGGACTCGACCGGCACGTCTTCCTCCACGCCGTCGGCGCGGAGGCGATGGGCGACCTTCGGCGCCAGGTTCATCAGGGCGCGGATCGCCGCGTCGGTGCGGGCGTGCGCGCGCTGCTCGATGATCTGTCCGAGCAGGACGATGGTCGTGATGAACGCCGTTGCTTCGAAGTACAGTGGCACCCCGTGCCGGGTCTGGTACGCCGCCGGGACGTAGGCCCAGAGGAACATGACGGCGGTGCTGTAGAAATACGCCGCGCCGGTGCCGGTGACCGTGAGCGTGAACATGTTGGTGTCGCGTTCGCGGATGGACTTCCACCAGCGGCGGATGAACGGCGCGCCGGCCCAGAAGAAGACCGGCGTGGTGAGCAGCCACTGCAGCCAGCCGGACATGCGCGGCGAGAGCTGGTGCACGAGGTCCGGCACGAGCATCTCCCCCATGGCGAGGATCAGGACCGGCACGGTCAGGGCCGTGGCGACGTAGAGCTTCGGCCTCAGGTAGCGCTCGTGCGGCAGGCCCATGTACACGGGCTCGTCGGGCGCGGGGAACGAGCCGTCCAGCGGTCCAACGGGCGCCGCGGGTTGGGGCACCGCCGGAACGCCGGTCGCGTGGGCGGAGGAGGAGGGCGCGTGTTTCATGACTGCGAATGAAGTTGATTTGGCCCGGTCAGAGCCAGCGCCGCACCCGGGAGCGGTAGGCGGCGAAGTCGGCGCCGAATTTCTCCGCGAGTATCCTCTCCTCGGGAACGATCTGCAGGCGGTTCATCAGCACGACATACGCAGGCAGCAAGGCGGCGGCGAGGCCGTTGGCCAGGAAGACCGCCCAGCCAGCCAGGACGATGAGGAAGCCGAGATACATCGGGTTGCGCGTGATCCGATAGATGCCTGACACCACCAGCGCCGACGCCCGGTCGGGATGCAGCGGATTCACGGTGGTGCGGGCCCGGCGGAACGAAACGATCCCCAGGGCCGCGACGATCGTGCCGGCCAAGGCCAGTCCGGCCGCGATGGCCCGCCCGCCCGGCACGGCGAAGCCGAGGGCCGGCACGAATCGCGGGGCCGCCCCCATCGCCAGTGCGATCACAAATCCGAGGAGGAGCGGTGGAATCTTCAGTTCGAGCGAGCGCATGGCGGGGGACGGGGGAAGGAGGTTGGCTGGCGCGAGGCGATTCAGCGATGCAGTTGGCGCCGAACCATCCGTGCGTGGTCCCAAAGGGCCAGGGCGAGCAGGGCGTTGTAATCGTGGCACAGGCAACGCGCGTGCGCGGCGCAGTGGCAGGGCTTGCGGCAACCGCAGGCGTGAGTGGAGGAGTTGGTCTGGGATTTGGTCATGGGATGAATGGTTTCATCCCGGAGACGGAGCCGGCGTGCGGATCTTACAGGCTCACTTTGATTTTTTCGCCGGGGGCGGACAGTCGCAGTCGAGGCACGCGCCTTCCGCGCAGTCGCCACAGAACCGTTCGAGGCGGGCCCGGAGCTCCTTGCGGGCCCGGTGCAGGGTGACGCTCGCGCTGTTCGGGCTCATCTTGAGGGCCCGCGCCGCATCCTGCACCGACTGGCCGTCAAGGTCGACCCGGCGCAGCAACTCGGCCGATCGCGGGGTAAGCGTGTCCACCACGCCGCCCAGGCACTGGCAAAGCTGCGGCTCCCAGTCGGCGCGCGCCGCGGTGACGTCCTCTTCCAGTGCGGCGATCGTCTCGCCGAGGGCGTCGTGGCGCCGGTTCGTCGATGCCCGGCTGCGGTAGTGGTCGATCAGGGCGTTGCGCAGGAGCTGGTAGAACCACGCGGTGAGCTTGGCGTCGTCCTCGACCGTGTCGGCGTGCTGCACGGCCTTGAGCAGGCCGAGCTGCAGGACGTCCTCCGCCTCGGCCGCGCTGCCCAGCCGGGCGGCGAGGAAGGCCTTGAACGATTCCCGTTCGCGGTTGAGCCGGGTGGCGACGCGTTGGGCGGCGGTGGGCATGGGGATCAGGGGGTGTGGTTGAGTTCGCGCTCGCGCAGCCAGGCGAAGATCACCGGCGTGACGATAAGGATGTGCACGAGGCTGGAGAGCATGCCGCCCACCACGGGCGTGGCGAGCGGACGCATGATCTCCACGCCGGTGCGGTCCGTCCAGAACAAGGGCAGCAGCGACGCCACGGTCGTCGCCACGGTCATCACCTTCGGCCGCAGCCGCAGGCGCGCGCCCTCCTTGATGCCGGCGATCAGCGCCGCCTGGGTCAGCCGGCCGCCGCCCTCGGTGCGGCGCTTGGCCACCGCTTCCTCGAGGTACACGACCATGACCACGCCCGTCTGGATCGCGGTGCCGAAGAGGGCGATGTAGCCGACCCAGACCGCGACGCTGAAGTTGTAGCCGAGCAGGGCCTGCAGGATCACGCCGCCGGTGAGGGCGAACGGGACCGCGAGGATCACGTGGGCGGCTTCCGCGGCCGAGCGGAACGTGACGACGAGCAGCACGAAGATGATGCCGATGACGGCCGGGAAGACGTACGCGAGCGTGCGGCGGGCGCGGAGCTGGTGCTCGTACTGGCCGGAGTACTCGATCGTCATGCCGGGGTCGAGGTGCACGTCGCGGCCGACGCGCTCCTTGATCTCGTCGACGAAGCCGCCGAGGTCGCGGTCGCCGACGTTGGCCTGCACGAACACGCGGAGGCGTCCGTTCTCGCTCTGGATCTCGTTGGGCCCGACCGTGCGCTTGATGTCGGCCAGCTGGCGCAGCTGCACGATGGCGCCGGAGGGCGTCGGCACGGGCAGCTCGCCGAGTTTGTCGAGGTCCTCGCGGTCGGCCGACTCGAGGCGGACCTGCAGCGGCCAGCGCTCGCGGCCCTTCAGGGTGGTGCCGACCGTGGCGCCGCCGAAGCCGGCCTCCACGTAGTCGTAGACCTGCTTCACGCTGAGCCCGTAGCGGGCGAGGTCGGCGCGGCGCACGGCGATCTCGAGGTACGGCTTGCCCTGGACGCGCGACGGCGCGACGCCGGTCGCGCCCTGGAT
>CAYMSE010000147.1:0-2918 GCA_964392935.1 uncultured Oleiharenicola sp. | reverse complement strand
CCCCCGCCCCCTTAGCCGCGGCCGCTGAACCCGGCCCCGTGTCGCCCAAGCCTGCCGCCACCGGCGAGCGCCTCAAGATCTCCCCGCTGGCGCGCAAGCTCGCGACCCAGCACAGCGTCGATCCGACGCGCCTCACGGGCTCCGGCCCGCACGGCCGCATCGTCAAGGCGGACATCCTGGCGGCGGCCGCAAACCCTTCCCTCGTGAAGTCGGGCCCGGCTCCGACCACCAAGGCTCCCACCGCAACCTTCGCCGGCGGCACCGTCAGCGCCAAGGGCCCCGTCCAGGAAGAACGCCTTGCGCCCGTTTCCACGATGCGCGGGGTCATCGCCAAGCGCATGGTCGAATCGACCACGACCATCCCGTACGTCTATCTCGACATCGAGATCGACGCCGAGCCGCTGCTCGCCATCCGCGCCCAGCTCAACGCCGGCCTCGAGGCGCAGGGCGTGAAGCTCTCGGTCAACGACTTCGTCATCAAGGCCAGCGCCGAGGCTCTGCGCCGGGTCCCGGTCGTGAACAGCTCCTGGGAAGGCACGCACATCCGCCACCAGGGCGCCGAGCACGTCGCCTTCGCGGTCGCGCTCGAGGACGGGCTCATCACCCCGGTCATCCGCGACGCGCACCTCAAGAGCGTGTTCCAGATCTCCACCGAGGCGAAGGCGCTCGGCAAGAAGGCCAAGGACAAGAAGCTCCAGCCCGCCGACTACTCCGGCGGCACCTTCTGCGTCTCCAACCTCGGCATGATGGGCATCCCGAAGTTCACCGCCATCATCAACCCGCCCAACGCCGCCATCCTCGCCGTCGGCACCACGGTCGCCAAGGCCGTCGTCAAGCACGGCCAGGTCGTGCCGGGCCAGACGATGACGATGACGCTCAGCTGCGACCACCGCGTCTTCGACGGCGCCGTCGGCGCCCAGTACCTCGGCGCCCTCAAGGACCTCCTCGAAAAACCAGCGCTGCTGCTGGTCTGAGCGGGCTCAGTTCCGCGGCGCACCGCCGCCCTCGAGGATCTGGCGCTCCAAGGCGTTCGCCTGGAGGAACAGCTCATTGCGTTCATTCGTCGCGCGGAGGGTCGCCAACTGCTCGGGAGTCAGGATCGCCGCCGCCTGAGCATAGATCGTCGTCCAGTCCGGTTTGGCCGGGGTCAAGATACCATTCACGGGCGCGACCTTCGGCGTCGCGTCGACGATCACCTGCTCCAACTGCTCCGCCTGCTGGCGCGTGAGCTGCGAGTCCGTATAGTAGAGGTTCCCCGCCAGCAGCTGTAGCGGAATGCGCGCGGTATGCCCGCGCGCGTCACCAAAGGCCCGATACGCCGCGAGGTCCTGCGGACCAACCAACGCGTCGATCTCGTCCGAGATCGCCTTGAGCGTCGGGTCGGACCACTGCGCTTTCATCGCGGGGTTCTCAAGCGCCACGCCGTTTGCCCCGGCGGCCGCCCAGACATCGAGACTGTTCTGCTGCTGCTTCAGCATCAGCGCCTCGAAGGCCCGGATCTTTTCCGCGCTCCAACCGAGCCGGCGATAGAGGGGACCGTAGGTCAGCCCGAGCGTGCGGGCGTAGATTTCGAGTTGCAGACGGTAGTAGTCGGGATTCGCCAGCAACGTCGCCATGCGGTTCGGACCGACCAACGGGACCGACCGCCGCAGCTCCGCTCCCTTCTCCGCGGGCTTCGCCAAGGCCGCGACCGCGAGCGCCTCGGCGCGGGCCCTTTCCGCCTGCGCCGCACGATTCCGGGCCTCCGTGGCGCCTTGCTCCGCCTCTTGCAGGCGCCGGGCCTGGGCCGCGACTTCCTGTCTTAGGACCGTGATGGCGCCCTGCAACTGCCCGGCCCGTTCGCCTTGCCGACGCGCCTCCGCCGACTCGTACCAGGCAACTCCCCCGAGCAGGATCGCCGCACCCACCGCCCCCACTGCCAGTTTGTTCGCTGCCATAAAGAGTGCGACGCCCGCTGTCGCTGCGAGCTTGCCGCCGGCCACCGCCGCCGCGGTGACGGTCCCGGCGAGACCGACCGGCGCCGCCGTGGCGGACTGCGCCGCCAGCAGCGTGCCGAGCGCCGCGCCGGTCGAGGTGATACCGCGCCGGCCGAGCGCCAGGCGCAGCTTGTCGAGCGCCCGGCCGACCCGCACGCGGGCGGCGTCCTCGGACACCCTCAGCGCCGCCCCGATCTCGCCGTAAGAGCGCTGCTCGAAAAAGCGGAGCAACACGGCGTCGCGGTCGGCGGTGGCCAGTTCGTCCATAACCTCGTCGAGCTGCGGACGCAATTGCGCCCACTCCGAGTCGGCCGCGGCATCGGGATCTGCGGGCAGGCGGCTCACGGCCTCTTCCCGGCGCCGGCGTCGGGTCTCGCGTCGGCGCGTATTGGCCGCGGCGTGGCGCGTGGCGACGTAGAGCCAGCCAGCCAACACCGCCCCGTCCTGCCACCGGTGCGCCGCCCGCGCCAGCGCCACGAAGATCTCCTGGGCGGTTTCCTCCGCCAGGGCGGCGTTGCCGTCGAGCCGGCGGAGCGCGGCCTGGTAGACGAGGCCGAGGTGCCGCCGCACCAGTTCGGCGAACGCCGCCTCATCTGCGACCTGAGCGTAGCGTTGCAGCAATTCGGCATCGTCGGGCATGGTCTCCATCCTCTAAGAACCGCCGCCGCCCAAACCGAACAAGAAATTGCGATGACTCCCTCTCCCACCCCGCGCCTCGTCCTGCGCGAGCTCACGCTCGCCGACGCACCGTTCATGCTCGAATTGCTGAACGAACCGGGATTCATCCGCTACATCGGCGATCGCGGGGTGCACGATCTGGCAGGAGCGGAGAAATACCTGCGCGACGGTCCGCTCGCCAGCTACGCCCAGAATGGCTTCGGACTTTGGTTGGTGAGTCTGCACGCGACCGGGGAGCCGCTCGGGATCTGCGGGCTGCTGAAG
>CAYMSE010000146.1:0-3956 GCA_964392935.1 uncultured Oleiharenicola sp. | reverse complement strand
GGCTCTGTGAGCTTCAAAGAATTGAAATTCGAGACAACAACCCTGCGGATTTCTCGGAAGCTAGATTCGGAATGCGCGCCGATTTCTCTAGTTCAAGTCTCGGATTTACAAGATTCGAAAATACGAAGTTTGAGGGGGGCGCGACCTTTGCGATTGCTGAGTTCAAAAATCGAGCAACCTTCAGATTTGCTGTGTTCTCAGGATCTGCGGCGTTCAACTATTCCATTTTCAAAAACGCCGTGCTGTTTCACTCCACAAGGTTCGAGGGCGACGCTTCGTTTATTTCTGCAAGCTTCGAGTGTTAGCGCCGGTTTAAAAGGGAGCCAGTTTGATCGTTCTGGCGGGTGCCGGTCGAGCGCTGGATCGAAGCTCGGACACACGACGGCGCGAGACAGCGGTTCGAAAAACGACAGTCCTTCCATGTTGATTTTCCACACAGCAAAGAGAGTCCGGTTATTTAACGCATAGAGCTATTCCTCCGCGCCGTCAGCGGGAGCAGGAGTAGTCGAGGGCCGCGTGTGTTTGGTGTCCCGTTTGACGGACTCAATGACCAGGTAGAGTTTGTCGGCGCTGTTGACCTTGCCCGAGATGCAGTAATAGCCGTGAGGCGTGATTTGCTGGGCTTTTGAGAAATCGTGCAGGCGATAGACCCGGTGCGTGGAGTCATCTTTCATGAGGAACACGGCGCAGGAGCGGTACTCGGTCCGGGAAATCAAGACGAGATGATTGGCGCTGAAATTAAACATGGGTGTGATGGCAAGGGCCGGAATGTCCGGCCCCAGCGGCAGCGCCGTTGAGGGGTTACCCGGCGGACTCCTCCGTGCGGGATATCACCACAGTGCGGCGCCTTCTTGATGCCAGTCAATGGGCCGGCGGATTCGGATTCTTGTTCGCCTTGCGCAGACTGTCTCCACCCAACAGAAAGATCTCGGAGTTTTCGACGAGACGATCGGCGATGGCGGTGGCGATGGTCGTATTGAAGAGGATGTTGCCCCAGTCGGAAAACGCCGTGTTGGTCGTGATGACGGTGCTGCGCTTGAGGGCGTGACGAGTTGAGATCACCTGATAGAAGAGATTCGAGGTTTGCTGGTCGAGGCTCAAATAGCCAAGCTCGTCACAGATCAAAACCGCGGGTGCGGTATAGACCTTTAGTTTGCGGACCAGGGAGTGATCTGCCTGAGCGGCGAGCAGATGATTGAGCATGTCCATGGCGGTGGTAAACAAGACGCGTTGATTGGCCTGGCAGATACGCGATGCGAGGATCTTGGCGAGGAAGGTTTTGCCGACTCCGGGATTGCCGATGATGATGACATTGGCGCCCTTGTCCACAAAGCCGAGGTCCATGAGTTGAAGGATGCGGTTCTTGGCCTGCAAACGAGTTTTGTCATGATTGAATTTGAAGCTGTCCATAGAGGAACGCGTGCCCAGACGTGAATCGCGAAACCGCCGTTCGACGGCGCGGGATTGGCGGGCCTCCAGTTCCAGATCAGCGAGGGATTCGAGTACGGCAGCAAGACTGAGATTCTTTGTAGAAGCTTCAGTCAGAATTTGATCCAGATTGCGGCTCATCGCCGTCAGAGCCAGACGAGTCAGTTTCTGATGCAGTGGGTTCACGAGACTCCTTTCCAGAATCGAGAATGAAAGCGTCGTATTGAGCCAGCGACAGTGGATCGGTGGCCAGTTGATTGAGAGCGGGATCTTTCAAGCACAGAGGCGGCTGAGTCTGCCGCCGGGATCGTTGCTGACGAAGAATGTTGGCAATGTAATCGGCGCCGAAAGCGCCGGCAGCATGAGCCTTTGCCAGAGCGGCGGCGACAGCATCCGGGCCGTAGTCACGGACCACCTCGAGTAGTTCCCGGATTTGCCGGGCCAAGGAACGGTCCGTTGTGGCAAGACGGCCCAGATAGAGTTCTGAAGCGGGTCCCAGCAGAGCCACCAGCCGGTTCTGTTCGGCAGACCGCTGCGCGGCGGCCATCGCCGAAAGCAATTCCTTTTGGAAACGTTCGGCTCCATACGTCTGGCCGCGTTTCCAGGAGCGCGGGTAGGAAGCGATCTGCTGGTCCTGATCATAGATGGTCAGTGATGAGGAATCGGATTTGAGGGTCAGTTGGTGCCCGACGTAGCGCGGCGGAACGCAGTACCGGTTGCCATCAAACGCGAGCCGCAGGTCCTTGTGCACCAGCGCACTGGTCGTGTCCCGGTAATCGGGAGCGATGGCGGGTAATGGCCCGAGAGCTTCTGGACAGAAACGTTCTTCCGGTGTCTGACCGGTTTCGCGATGGCGGCGTTGATTGGCGACATCGCGTAGCCACTGATGCACTTGGGCGTTGACGTCCGCCAAGCCCGTGAAGGTACGCAGTGGCCAGAAATTCTGCCGGATATAACCGATGGCTCTCTCGACTTTCCCTTTCTCCCAGGCCGCGCCCACGTGGCAAGCGCGCGGAATGAATCCATACTCGCGGGCAAAACCGAGAAAGCGGGGATGGAATCGCACCAGGTTGCCGTCGTGTTCGGCAACGACTGTAGCCATGTTGTCGAACCACAGTTCGCGGACCACACCGCCCAGGGTTTCAAAGGCGTGGATATGACAGCGGACCAGAGTCTCAAACGTCTGGCTGTGCGTAAACTCCACATACATCTTCCGGCTGTGACATTCGATCAGGCAGAAGGCGTAGAGCTTGCGCGGCGCACCGTCGTAAACCAAGGCGCCGAAGTGCCCCCAGTCGATTTCGAAGCGCTCCCCAGGTGCTGGTTCCATGCGCACATACGCACGGCGGACTCTGCTTTCCTGCCGCACCGCATAGACGTAATCGCGGACGATGGTCTTGCCTCCCACAAACCCGCGCTCTTCCAAACGCTGGCGGATGACGGCTCCGGAAACGGAGGGATCTTTCTTGAGCCACTCGTCAATGACCGGCTTGAACGGATCGAGTTTGCTCGTTCGCGTACGCTCGACGGGAACCGCCGCGGGCGTGGCCAGATACTTCCTCACACTGCGTCTTCCGATATGCAGATGTTTGGCGATCTTGCGGGCGCTCCATTTCTCGACAAAGTGGAGGCGGTGAATCGTATCGATTTGTTCGTTCCTCAGCATCGAGTGGGGTTATAGGACGCCCTCGCCGATGCCGCCAAAACGTTGTTCTTTTCAAGATGGCCTTAGCTCCCTGCCCTGTACGTTAACAGGCTGATAAATGAACACCTTGGCGGAAGCTAAGTTGTTCTTTGCAAGATCCTCCACACCCGGTCCCAGCAGCCAAACCTCACTGGCCTCGCGCTTTAAATCCAAAGCCAAGGTGTTCTTTGCAAGATTCACCAACCGCCGCTTCTGGTCGCGGCGCTTTTGCTTCTGTCGGTTGCGATCCGTCGAGTCCGGATGCTCCTTGCGGTATTGCTTCCAATAATCGGGGTTCGCTTGCCGCCACTTCTTCTGGCTCGCACGCACGTCACCGGCATACGCGGAGTCCTTGCGGATCCTATCTCGGTGATCTTCGCTTCGCCGCCGGCGCTGACACGCCGGACCACTGCAAACGCTTTGTTGGGGGTGATACTTTGAAGGCTGGAAAATCTGCTGGCAGTAGCGGCAACACCGGCTCGACTTCATGCGCGGTCTTCTTGTTCTCCTCAGAGGTTCGTTCTCGAACCTTCGAGCAGAACAAAACCGGGCACCGCAGAATATAGAAACTTCTCTATAACTTCTCTATAGAGTTCTTACCGCGTCCTGGCCGCTGGGGCCAAGCACTGGCTCCCTAGCTCCGGCCAAACCCGATCGAATTGGCTCCGTTCTAAACCGGTACTAACACGCTATCTCGGGCTGCTGCGAGAAGGCGGTTCCAGCACCGATCCGTTTTCACGTTACACGGTGAATTTTCGCGAAAAGGTACTTGCTGTCGCGGGTCCGAGGTGGCTGGCCCGGTTTCGCCTATCCGTTGAGAACTATCTGTTCAAGGGCGCCCTGC
>CAYMSE010000145.1:0-5727 GCA_964392935.1 uncultured Oleiharenicola sp. | reverse complement strand
GCTGGCGCTACGAGGCCGAGACGTGGTGGCGGCGCGCCGACGGCACCAGCCAGCGCCGCGCCCTGCTCGACGCGAGCGGCGCCCGGCGGGCGATGATCACCGCGGCGCTGCGGCGGCTGGGCGATCCGGCCGTGCCCATCTGCACCGCGGAGATGGCCGGGCAGCACACCGCCCTCGTCGCCGCCGTGCACCAGGCGGCGGCGATCGAGACGCTGCCGGCCGACCAGGTGCGCTGGAGCGCGCCGCACGGCGGCACCGCCTCCGTCCCCGAGGTCCCGGGGCTGACCGACGCGCTGCTGCGCTCATTCGCCGAGGGACGCAGCCTGCGCGCCTCGGGTTTTCCCGGCGTCGCGCTGCGCCCGCGCGCGTCCTGAACCGCGATGACCCGAATCACTCCAATCGGACTGTCTGACGGGCGGGTGCGTTGTGAGCGCGCGCGCAACGCGCATCAGCTTCCGCTTAGTCACCCTCCCGGCCATCACCCCGCCGCTCTTCGTCCCCCGCACGTTTTCGCCCGTCGCTGATTCCTCCTGCCGAGGCCTCGCGACCGTCCCATCAACCAAACCCCAAGTACTATGACCCCGCCCACCACCCCGTGTCGCGCCCGTATCGGATCGCGTCTCGTGCCGGCGTCCTGGCTCGCGCTGCTCCTGGCCGCGCCGCTCGCGGCCCAGCAAGCCCCCGCCAACCCGCCGCCGTCCGCCGCCGATGACGCCGCGACGGCCAAACGCAACGCCGCCATCGCCGCCGGCAATGGCGAGCAGAAGAAGGACGAGACGCTCGTCCTCTCCCCCTTCGTCGTCAGCACCACGAAGGACACGGGCTACTACGCGAGCAACACGCTCGCGGGCAGCCGCCTCAACACCAACATCGCCGACCTCGCGGCGTCGATCTCCGTCATCACGAAGCAGCAGATGGAGGACACCGCGTCGGTCGACATCAACGACGTCTTCCGCTACGAGATCAACACGGAGGGTTCGTCGACCTACACGCCCACCGGCTCGGGCTACCTGACGCTCCGCAGCGACGGCGTGCTCGACGTCGCCTCCGGCGCCGCCACCGGCAGCTCGGTGACGCCGTTCACGAACGCGAGCGCCAACCGCGTGCGCGGCCTCGGCGTGCCGAGCGCGGCGACCAACTACTATCCGTCGATCGGCCAGGTGCCGTTCGACGCCTACAACGTGCAGTCGGTGGAAATCAGCCGCGGCCCCAACTCGATGATCTTCGGCATGGGCAGCCCGGCCGGCATCGTGAACCAGAGCACGGCGCAGGCGCAAATCGGCAAGAACACGCAGAACGTCAGCGTGCGCGTCGACCAGTACGGCTCGTATCGCGGCACGTTCTCGTTCAACCGCAGCCTGTCCGACAAGCTCGCGATCTACGCGGCGGTGCTCTACGACAACCGCCAGTTCGAGCGGAAGCCGTCCTACGACCTGACGCGCCGCCAGTACGGCGCCTTCACCTTCAAGCCGTTCGCGAAGACCACGATCCGGGCGAACGTCGAGTACTACAAGAACGACAACCGCCGGCCGAACACGCTCACGCCGCGCGATTTCGTGACGCAGTGGAACCTCGCCGGCCAGCCGTACTATGATCCGCTCACGCGGCAGATCACGCGCAACGGCAAGGTCGCGGGCGACTACGTCATCAACGCCTCGTCCCCCTACGCCTCGGAGGTCCGCGACTTCATCCGCGCCCTGCCGGATTACAACCCGGCGCTGCGCGGCACGTCGGCGACGAACTTCAACGGCACGGACGCGAACTTCACCTTCTACAACGGCTTCCCGATCTTCGGCCAGGCTGCACTGACCACGAGCACCGGCTTCGTCGGCGCGTCGAACACCCCGTCGGGCAACAAGCTGTTCGTCCCGGGCCTCACGTTCATCGGTACGTCCAACCAGGCGCGCTCGGTCATGATGATCGCGGACGGCAACCTGGTGAAGTGGTTCCAGCCGCTCTACTCGCAGAAGTACCGCACGCAGTTTGGCACCGCCGCCAACCCGGCGGCCAATGCGGACCTCTTCCCGACGGACGCCGCGATCTGGGCCAATCCGACGTGGGCCGCGGTGTACAACCGCGACTTCAGCCAGTCCGCCGGCTGGACCGGCATCGGCAACGGCATCATCGGCTACAAGTACCCCGGCGTGACCGACAAATCGATCTACGACTGGGAGAACGTGAACATCAATCAGATGAACTTCGGCGAGGACAAGAACACCAACTACAACGTGGAGCTGGAACAGGAGCTCCTGCCGAACCTGTACCTGAACGCCGGCTGGTTCCGCCAGGACTTCGAGTCCTACACGAATTACACCGTGGCCCAGCTGAACGTCGCGACGCTGTTCGTGGACACGAACAAGAACCTCGTCGACGGCACAGCCAATCCGTACTTCGGCAAGCCCTACGTCGAGGACTTCGATCCCGACCGCTACGTCAACCTCCAGCGCGACGACCACTACCGCGCCATGCTGGCTTACACCCCGGATTTCACCCGGCACAACGGCTGGCTGAAATGGCTCGGCCGCCACCAAATCCTCGCCCTCGCCTCGCGCGACGAGTCGATGCAGACGCAGCTGCGCCAGCGCCTCGAGTACATCGACAGCAGTTCCCTCATCGGCAAAACCCGCTACATGGCGAACCCGAACGCGAATGCCGACGGCACGGCGACGGGCTGGAATTACCAGACCACGTCCCTGACCCGGAAATACTACCTGGCTTCTCCCGGCGACCCGAACGGCGTGGTCACGCGCTCCTCGGGCGAGTGGAACCCGCTCACCTACACGGGCGACATCACCGTCTACGACTACGCCAACAGCAAGGTCGACACGGTGAACATGACGACGACGTTCAACACGTTTGACGCGAGCACCGTGCGCAACCAGCGCATCGTCGACTCGCTCAGCGCCGCCACCACCAGCTACCTCTGGGGCGAGCGCCTGATCGCGACCGTCGGCGTCCGGCAGGACAAGTACAAGGCCCGCGTGACGAGCAATGCCGCGTTGAAGGACGACAGCGGCGCCACCGTCGCCCCTGCCCTTACCAACCCGCAGAAGTGGGTCAACGGCCTCTACAACACGGACCTGATCCTGAATCGCTGGGACCGCTGGGACCGCCTGAAGGGCACCACGCGCACCTATGGCGGTGTGCTGCGTCCGTTCCGCGGCTGGGCCAACATCGACAACCGGGCCAACAACGGCTCGCTCTGGTGGCAGTTCGTCCGCGACTTCGGCGTGAGCTACAACCAGTCGGACAACTTCAACGCGCCGGCCCAGGCGCAGGTGGACGCGTTCGGCAACCCGCTGCCCAAGCCGACCGGCGAGGGCAAGGACTACGGCTTCCAGTTCGCGCTGTTCGACAACAAGCTCTTCGCGAGCGTGAAGTGGTTCGACGCCTCCAACCAGAACGAGCGGACCAATCCCGGCACCTCGATCAGCCGCCTCACCGGCAACGTCGACACGACGCTGTTCCGCAACTGGGCGCGCACGATCGCGATGATCAACATGGGCATGGACCCGCGCGTCGCGGGCTTCGGCTCGAACCTCACGCCGTCGCAGGAATCCGCGGTGCAGGCGGCGGCGGAAGTCATCTGGAAGCAGCCGTACACCTATTATGACGGCAAGAACATCTTCGCGACCCGCAACGGCGTTGCGAAGGGCGTCGAGGCCGAGATCAACTACAACCCGACGCGCAACTGGACGATGAAGCTCACCTTCGGCCGCCAGGATGCGAAGTACTCCAACGTGTTGAAGGAATTCGACGCTTGGTATGCGCAGCGCTACCCGGTCTGGCAGGCGGCCAAGGCGACGGACTACCTGCTGCCGCAGTACCAGAGCCTCGCCACCTACACGAATCCGGGCGGCCGGGCCGTCGACCTGACGAACTTCCTCACGAGCTACGGCTTCCGCGACGAGGTGTTCATCGGCGAGCCCAACGGCAACAACAACGTCCAGCAGTACTACAACAGCGTCGTCGCGCCGCAGGCCTTGCTCGCCCGCGACCTCGAGGGTCAGTCGGCCCCCGGCCAGCGCAAGAACCGGTTCTCATTGCTGACCAGTTACAGCTTCACGGAAGGCCGCTTGAAGGGCTTCTTCGTCGGCGGCAGCGAGCGCTGGGAGGACAAATCCGTCATCGGTTACTACGGCAAGGCGAGCGGCGCCAATGGCACCCAGCTCGACGTTTCCGATACCAACCGCCCGATCTACGACAGCTCGAACAGCTACACCGACATCTGGATCGGCTACAACCGCCAGATCTGGAAGGACAAGGTGAAGATGAAGCTCCAGCTGAACTGCGTAAACGTCTTCGAGAACGGCGGCCTGCAGGTCGTGTCCGTCAACTACGACGGCTCGCCCTACGCCTTCCGCATCGTCGACCCGCGCCAGTTCATCTTCTCGGCGTCGTTCGATTTCTAGCCTAGGTCAGTTGGGTTTTGCAGGAGCTCCCGCCCCGCGGCGGGGGCTCTTATTTTTGGCGCGGTCCCGCGAGGAAAGCGCTGCAACGCACCGGAAATTCTGCCACGAATCGGCGCGTCATGTCCGTCGCCCCGCCGTCCCCGCCGCCGTCCCCGTCGTCCGGTCCGTGGTTTGACCGCACGGGCATCGCCGCGGTGGTGCTGGTCGGGGCGATCCTGGCCGCGTGGGGCAACAGCTTCCACGGGCCGTTCGTCTTCGACGATCTGCCCTCGATCGTCGACAACGCCACGATCCGACATCTCGTGCCGCCCGGCTGGCTGCTCCCGCCGGCCACCGCGGGCGAGACGGTGAGCGGCCGGCCCTTCCTGAATTTCACCTTCGCGCTGAATTTTACGATCGGCGGATTGAATCCCGCCGGCTACCACGCGGTGAACCTCGCGATCCACGCGGGCGCGGCGCTGCTCCTCTTCGGCGTCCTGCGGCGCCTCCCGCGCCTCGCCGGTTCCGGGGTCGCGCTCGCGGCCGCCCTCGTCTGGGCCGTCCACCCGTTGCAGACGTCGGCGGTGACCTATGTCGTGCAGCGCGCCGAGTCGCTTGCGGCGTGCCTGGTGCTCCTTACGCTGTATGCGTTCCTGCGCGGGACGGAACAGGCTGCGCGCCCGACTCGATGGCACGCCCTCGCGGTGGCGAGTTGCGCGTGCGCCGTGGCCACGAAGGAGACCGCCGTGGTCGCGCCGGTCCTCGTGTTCCTGTGGGATCGCGCGTTCGTGTCCGGCACGTTCGCCGCGGCGTGGCGGGCCCGGCGCGGCGTGCACCTGGCCCTCGCGGCGACCTGGGTGCTGCTGGCGCTGCTGGTCGCGGCCAATCACGGTCGGGGCGGCTCGGCGGGTGCGGGCGACGTCGGCGTCTGGCCGTATGCGCTCACGCAAGCCGGGGCGATTGCGCGCTACCTGCGGCTGACCGTCTGGCCGGCCGGACAGGTCTTCGACTACGGCGTGCCGCTCGTCACGTCGGCGGCGGCGGTCGCCGTGCCGCTGTTCTGTCTGCTCGGTGTGGTGGCGGCGACGACCTGGTCGCTCGTGCGCAACCGGGCGACGGGTTTCGCCGGGGCGGCCTTCCTCCTGCTGCTCGCGCCGAGTTCGAGCGTCGTGCCCGTGGTCACGCAAACCGTCGCGGAGCACCGGATGTACCTGGCGCTGGCGGTGCCGGTGACCCTCGTCGTCACGGCCGTGGCCGGCTGGGCCCGGCGGACCCGTCTGCCCCGCGCGCTGCCGGCGCTGCTGGTCGCGGCGGTGGTGGGTTTGCTCGGGACGGC
>CAYMSE010000144.1:0-6072 GCA_964392935.1 uncultured Oleiharenicola sp. | reverse complement strand
GCAGCTCTCCGCCGTAGCGCTGCTCATTCAGTGGAAGCTTCAGCCCACCAACACTGTCAGTACGTGGCTTCGGGCGGGGCGTGAGCTGAACTCTATGTTGTGCGGCCTTATATCGTGTGGCATCAAGCCGCCTACTGCGCTCTTCATTCCGTGGAGCGATTGCCCCCTATGGACGAGCTGGCGTTCCGTGATTGCCAAGCGCTCATAGCTTGAATCCGGCACGAGGCAGTCTGCGCCAGCCACAGCCACCTGTGCTAGTTACCAAGAGCACTACGGAGGTCACTTTGACCTTTTGGCAGATCCTGAAAGATTACCAATCCATCATCGGCGGTGTACTCAACGCTGCGGTCGCCACGCTCATCGCGCTCTTCGTCACCCGCCGGGTGGTCGAACGCGGACGCATTGCGTTCTATCTGAATAGCATTACCGTCGCCCTTTTCGTCCGTGAATCGATGCCGCCAGGAGCCCCATATCCCCGAAAAACGTTTGAATCGGCTACCGAAGCGAAACTCGAATTGTCAGTCGACCTGTATAACAGCTCTGGCGTGCGACGAATAATGAGAGACGTCGGGGTTTGCATGTTGATGGGAAGAGACGCTCAATACATTCGAACCAAATTTCCGATCATGAGTAGAGGGGATGTCGGCTCCTCAAGATTGAGTTTGGACCCAAAAGAACTTACCCGGGTCACCATTAGTCTCCCGCTATCCGAATCAATAATGAAGGAGATTCGCAAAGAGAATCCGATATTGCTGTTCACCTACAGAAACGAGCGGAACAAACTGACGAAGTTTGCGATTGGCCGGCTGATCGGCAATCCACAGATTGAGATTGTGTAGAACCCAGGTGCGGCAACGTGCGGTGTCGTGGCCGATAACGCCAGGTATGTCCTGTCACTGGCATCAATTGTGCCTCAAAGGTCGAACGTATCCTTGGTCTGTATCGTGAAAGCGGCTATTGGAAGTGCGGCCGCACAACAAATCGTTGCAGCTCTCCGCCGAAGCGCTGCTCGTCCAGTGGGAGCTTCAGCCAGCTAATGCTGTTAGTACGTGGTTTCATGTCGGGGCGTGAGCTGAACTCTATGTTAGGTTTTCCGGGAAATACCGTGACAAGTCGCGTACTCGACTTCGATTCCCACTCGGAGGCTGCCACGTGACTAAAGTACTCTGTATTGCCGCCGCGCTTCTATTTGTCCCGATCCCTTCCAGTGCAGAAGGCGAGTCCAACAGTGGAACTCTCCTCTGGATTGGGTTCGACCTGGGCGTAGTGTCCGGCTCGATGAGCGCAGGGCTGAACTGCGTCGCGGGATTTCCGCTGACCGAGGCGTTCTACATTGACTTCGCCGCCCAAGCCCTAAGCCCTGCTCCAGCTCTTTGCTTCCTCGGGTTGGGAATCCGGTACTATCCATTCTCGAACGGTCTGGTCTTGGGAGGCGACATTGGTGCTGGCGCCCAGCTCCAGGAAGTCGGGAATGCTACATGGTGCCCGGCAGGAGGAGTCACCGTTGCGTATGATTTTGGTTTCCTCGTTGCCGGATTCAAGGCGAATCTGTACCTGTTCGGGAGTTCGCAGACCACATATGGCATTTTTCTAGATTTTGGCGGCCAAGCCGCCGCGATGATGCTTGTCATGATGGCGGCCCAGCAACGCTCCGAGAGTCAGCCCGACCAAGCCGCCAGTATCGACGTAGTGATCGTCGGCTCATTTAGTGGATTCGCTTATCAGAATCAATATGAACTCTCGAATGGAGAAGTCTGGGAGCAAACAGACTATTACTACTACTACCGCAGTCTCTTTCGACCCAGGGTCCATATTTGGGGACACTACGGTGACTATCGAATGGTTGTGGAAGGAATAGACGCGTCAGTCGGAGTCCGAAGAATTCGATAACCGTCATGCCGCGTTGACGTTGCGAAGAGCGCGCCACATATTGCTGATTTACTCAATTCATCAGCTAGGTGGCTTCACGTAGAGACCGGGAGGCGTGTAGTCGAGAGCCCGATCCCGGGAGGGATACTCCATTCTCTCCTGGAAAACCTAACAAATCGTTGCAGCTGTCACCCTGAGCGCTGCTCTTTGAGTGTCAACTCCAACCAGGTACCAACTGTGAGTACGTGGCTTCGGTCGGGGGCGCAGCTGAACTCTATGTTATGAACCACTCAGATTTGTCCCCGTTGGGGTGTATCGTTCTGGGGCGCGTCGGGGCGGGGATCAGGCATCCCTGCCTGACTCCCCCGCCCCTCCGGGGCTCCGTTCATCAGGCGACATATCACTTGACGAAGGTTAACAAATAAGTGAACATTGAGCATGGGACGTCGCTCGTCTTCTACAAGACTGAGAAAGGGCAAAGTCCGGTAACAGAGTTTCTTGATTCGTTACCCTCCAAAGTCGCCCAAAAGGTGGCCTGGGTGCTCAAGCTGATTCAGGAACTGGACACGGTTCCGATCCAGTACTTGAAGAAGTTGACTGCGACCGATGAGATCTGGGAGTGTCGGATGGTCTTCCGGAGGCAACACCTATCGTATTCTGTGCTTCTATCATGGTGGCAATCGCCTGATTTTGACACACGGCTTCATGAAGAAGACTCCCAAGACACCATCTGAGGAGATCAGGAAAGCCGAACAACTCAAGGCTGACTATATACGGAGGCACGGACGTGCGTGACGATTTGGACAGATATATCGCCCGAAGGAAGAAGACCGATGGGCGCTTTGCAGAAGGATTTGATGCCGGCTATCAAGAGTTCAAGATAGGGTATCTTCTGCGCAATGCGCGACGCAAAAGTGGCATTACGCAGGACGAATTGGCACGAAGGCTACGAACCTCAAAGAGCGCTATCTCAAGAATTGAAAACCATGCCGAGGACATTCGGGTATCGACCCTAAAGAAGGTAGCGGAGGCGCTCGGCAAGGAACTCACGATAACAATTTCATAAGATCGGGCGTCGATTTTCAGCGAAGGTACTAGTGGTACACACGCCCTCGCCATCCATGGCTCGGGCGCTGGAGGGCCCTACGACTGGTCGGTGGAGCGGTGCTCTTGGCATTGCGGGGTGGTTCATAACAAATCGTTGGAGTTGTCGCCCTGAGCGCTGCTTTTTTAGTGTCGACCTCAGCCAGCTATCAACTGTGAGTACATGGCTTCGGGCGGGGGTGCAACTCAACTCTATGTTATGGCGAACGAAATCACTTCGAATCGATAGGTGCATCCACAACCGTGCTGATGTTTCGTTTCCGTCGTGGCGCCGGAAGGATGAAGGTATGATCCCATCGCAAAGACATACATGGCTGTCACTTGCTTTCGCTCTGCTATTCAGCCTGGCCGCTCTACAGAGTGCAAGCGGAGACGATCAGCTGGTTACGCTACCCGACGGAAAACAGGCCGTGCTTCATGACGACTTCACCTGGGAATACTACGAGGTACCTGAGAACACAGTTGGCACTTCCGGTCTTTCCGAGAACCAAATACCTGCATTTCTCAGGAAGGGGATCCAAGCTGAAAAGGCGACCATCACCGCTGCGATCGAGATGTACTCGCAGGGCTGGAGATACACGATGCCGCAACCGAAAAGCCGACAGGCGGCTTGGGGTAACGGCGACGGACGAACGACTTGGTGGTACGGATACTGGATGAACACAAAGACGAAGGCGGTTTCAAAAACGGATCCAGTCAGACGCGACAACGGCCTGTACTATGGCGACGCACAAGACTTGAGGAATACGTGGAGGAACGGGGGAACCCCGCCAACTCCGACAAAGCTGGAGTGGCTACTCTCGGATAGCGGCGGAGTCCCACCGGAATAAGGTGAGCAAAAAAGCGAATCTGTCACTTCGACAGAAGAACTGTTGTGACCGGAATTCGAGTGGAGTGTTTCTTCTGTTCCACGCCGCGCGACAGAATCGGCCGCGTCGCCATAACAAATCGTTGCAGCTGTCACCCTGAGCGCTGCTCTTTGAGTGCCGGCTTCAGCCAGGTACCAACTGCGAGTACGTGGCTTCGTGCGGGGGCGCAGCTGAACTCTATGTTATGAACCACAGGGGCCCGGGGTAGATCGAAGGACTTTTCTTCTTGGGGTGCTGTTCGGGGCACGTCGGGGCGGGGATCAGGCATCCCTGCCTGACTCCCCCGCCCCGACGAACCTACGTTTGGTAGGCAATGTATCGCTTGACGAAGGTTAACAAATAAGTGAACATTGATCATGGGGCGGTCAGTTGTCTTCTACAAGACTGAGAAAGGGCAAAGTCCAGTAACTGAGTTCCTTGATTCATTACCCTCTAAAGTCACTCAAAAGGTGACTTGGGTACTCAAGCTCATTCAGGAACTGGATCCGGTTCCGATTCAGTATTTGAAGAAGTTGACTTCGACCGATGAGATCTGGGAGTGTCGGATGGTCTTCGGAGGTAACACGTATCGCATATTGTGCTTCTATCATGGAGGCAATCGCTTGGTTCTGACACATGGCTTCATGAAGAAGACTCCCAAGACACCTTCAGAGGAGATCAGGAAAGCCGAACAACTGAAGGCCGACTACATAAGGAGGCACGGACGTGCGTGATGATTTGGACAGATACATCGCCGGAAGGAAGAAGACCGACAAGCGCTTTGCAGAAGGATTTGATGCAGGCTATCAAGAGTTTAAGATTGGGTACCTTTTGCGCAATGCGCGACACAAGAGCGGCATTACACAGGACGAACTGGCACGAAGGTTGCGGACCTCAAAGAGCGCTATCTCAAGAATTGAAAACCATGCTGAGGACATTCGTGTATCGACTTTGAAGAAGGTAGCCGAGGCTCTTGGTAAGGAACTCACGATAGCGATCTCTTAGGATTTGGGCGTCTATCTTCACCGATGACGGCAGGGGTACGCACGCCCTCGCCATCCTTGGCTCGGGCGCCTGACATTCAGGACTGCTTGGCCACAGCGATGCCACGTAGTTGCGGGTGGTTCATAACAAATCGTTGGACCTCTCCGCCTGAGCGCTGCTGTGTGAGTGTCAACTTCAGCCAGCTACCAACTGTGAGTGCGGGCCGATGCGGGGCGTGAGGTCAACTCTATGTTAGGACGCAAGAAATCCAGGTCCGTGGTAACTGTACGTTGCTAAGGTACCGGATGCCTGCGTTGGGTCTGCTGCTTGTCGGTGTCTTGACAGGTAACCCTTCGTGGTTTACATTGAATCATGTACGACGTTCTGGTGCCGCGGAAGGTGCTGAAACGCATCGAAAGGATGCCAGAATCGATACAGGACCGAATGCTCGAGCTCCTTCGGGACCTGAAAGAAACGGGTCCGCTTCAACCGAGTTGGCCCAACTATGGAACACTTGGCCCGGGTCGGTTTCACTGCCACCTATCCTACAAATGGGTGGCCTGCTGGTATCACGAGAAGGATACCATCCGAATCGAGGTGTACTATGCTGGCAGTCGTGAAGACGCCCCATATTAAGATCCGCATAGAAGGAAGGATTCCGTCGCGGCTCATGACGGTACTCAAAGAGGAGTACGGCAAGGGCGTACGGCTGGTAGATGCATCCGATTCGGATGACGAACTGGTTGACGTGTTCCAGACTGAGTGGTACCGGCGAACTAAGGCGAGACTGACTCCTGGCAAGAGCCTGAGGATTTATCGGCAGAATTCTAGGATGACGCAGTCTCAACTGGGCAAACTTATTGGCCTACCGAAGCAGTATGTCTCGAACATGGAAAACGGTATTCGGCCCATAAGCAAGAACATGGCAATCAAGCTGGCCGCAATCTTTAAGACATCGGTCGCAAGATTCATAGGATAGTCGGACCCGAGAGCATCCATTTGGGCGCCTTGCGTCCTAACAAATCGTTGGACCAGTCCGCCTGGGCTTCTGCTCTTCAAGAGTCAGCATCAGCCAGCCACCAACTGCGAGCGGGTAGTTGCACGCGGGGCGGCTGGTCAACTCTATGTTATGACGAATCAAGTTTGGTCTCCTGCGGGTAGTGACAGATCCCGTCGTCGGTGGGGGGGGGGGGGCGGCGGGGGGGGCACCCCGCCCCCCCCCCCCCCACCCCGGCGGCGGGGGCGCGGGGGGTGGCGGCGGGGGCCC
>CAYMSE010000143.1:0-3172 GCA_964392935.1 uncultured Oleiharenicola sp. | reverse complement strand
GACGCACCGGGGCCCTCCAGCTCCATCGCGTCTCGATGGCGGAAACACGTATTTCGTCACCTGTTGCGCCCGAGGCGGAGATCCGTTGGCGCAGCCGGACGTGGGATTGCAGTTGGTTGCCAGGGTCCGGGCTTACGACGCGGCGCAGGACTGCGTGACCTTCGCCTTCACCGTGATGCCCGACCACGTGCATTGGGTGTTTCGCCTGGGCGCGCGCCTTTCCTTGGGACAGGTGATTGCCAGGTTCAAATCGCAAAGCCGGCGGATTTTGTCGCTCGGGAAAAACCGCTGGCAGCGAAACTACTTCGAACATCGCCTCCGGACAAATGAACCACCCGAAGACTATGCGCTCTATGTATTCCTCAATCCTTATCGTGCGGAATTGATCCCGCCCACGACAACGTGGCCATATTGGTGGTGTGCGGACCCCGCAAGGTTGAGGTTTCACGGTTCGCTTGATTTCCGGGGCTGCCCGCCGGGCGAGTGGCTGGATCTGCCGATTCCCTCCGGCCTGAAGGGTGCCGGGTAGATTCGGGGACGGGTCGAGCAAGCTCGACCCCTACCCCCCGCCGTCTAGCCCCGCGCGCACCGCTGCAGCGCGGCGGCGAGTTCGGGGAAGCCGGGAGGCTTGGCCAGGACCTCGCGCACGCCGAGGCGACGGAGCTTCTCCAGCGTCGCCGGCTCGATGAAGCCGGACAGCAGCAGCACGGGAAGGTCCGGTCGCGCGGCGAGCGCCTGCCGGGCGAGCTCGTCACCCGTCAGCCCGGGCATCGCGAGATCCGTCACCAGCGCGGCGTAGGCGTGGGTGCGCACGAGGGTCAGCGCCTCCCGCGGATCCGCGCAATAGGTCGGGCGGTAGCCGAGCCGCTCCGCCAGCTGCGTGATCACGCCGCCGCTGCTGGGCTCGTCGTCGACCACCAGGATCGACTCGCCGCCCCCGCGGGGCAGCTCGCCCGCCGCGGCCACCCCCGCCGCCGGCTCCTCGGCGGCGAGCGCGGGCAGGTAGATCTCGAAGGTCGTGCCCTCGCCGGGGGCGCTCTGCACGAAGACGCCGCCGCCGTGCGCGGTTACGACGCTGTGCACCACCGCGAGCCCGAGCCCCGTGCCCTTGCCGGCCTCCTTCGTCGTGAAGAAGGGCTCGAAGATCCGCTCCAGCGTGGCAGCGCTCATGCCGCAGCCGTTGTCGGACACCGCCAGCCGCACGTGCGCGCCGGGGTGGAGCGGCGGGTGCTGGCCGGCGAATTCCACCGACACGGGGCAGGGCGCGAGCGCGACCGCGATCCGGCCGCCCTGCGTCGGCAGCGCGTGCCAGGCGTTGGTGCACAGGTTCAGGATCACCTGGTGGAACTCGTTCGCGTTCGCCAGCACCGGCGGACACGCCCGGTCGATGTCGGCCTCGAGGCGGACCATCGGGGGCAGGGTGGAGCGCAGCAGCTCCGCCGCCTCGACCAGCACCTGCTGGAGCCGCACGGGGCTGCGGGTGCTCTCGGTCTTGCGGCTGAACGTGAGGATCTGGTTCACGAGGTTCTTGGCGCGTTCGCCCGATTTGAGCGTGCCCTCGAGCCACTGGCGCGCGGGGTGCGCCGCGTCCAGGTCCACCAGCGCGAGCTGCGTGTAGCCGAGGATGCCCGTGAGGATGTTGTTGAAGTCGTGCGCGATGCCGCCCGCGAGCGTGCCGAGCGATTCCATCTTCTGCGCCTGCCGGAGCTCGGCCTCGCTCCGGCGCAGCGCCTCCTCGGCCTTGAGCTGCGCGGTGATGTCGCGGATCGCGGCGACGATGCGCACCTCGCCGCCGGATTTCAGCGGGCTGAGGCTGATGTCGATCGGGAAGATGCGGCCGTCCTTGTGCCGCGCCACGAGGCCGGGGGCGGACCGGCCCATGGGATGGGGCACGGGATTGGCGAAGTACCGCTGGAGCCGCTCCTCGAGGCGCGGGCGCGCCTCGGGCGGGACCAGGCAGGTCCACGCCACGCCGACGAGCTCCGCGCGGGTGTAGCCGAAGAGCTCGAGGGTCTGCTCGTTGGCATCGATGATCTCGCCCCGGGAATTCGCGATCACGCACGCATCGGGCGAGAAGGCGAACAGGTCGCGGAAGAGCGACTCGGCGCGCTTGCGCCCGGTGATGTCGATCACCGAGCTGAGCATGCAGGGCTTGCCGCCGACGACGATGCGGCTGAGGTGGAAGAGCGCGTTGATGCGGCCGCCGTTCTTCAGCTGCATCTCGACCTCCACGCCGTGGACGTCGCGGCCGGCGGCGATCTCGTCGAGGAAATGCTGCCGCAGCCTGAGGTCCGCCCACGTCTCCAGGTCGAGGGTGGTCTTGCCGATCGTCTCCTCGCGCGTGTAGCCGAAGGTGTCCGCCGCGGCGCGGTTCACCTCGAGGATGCGGCCGGTCCGGTCGAGCAGGATCAGCGGCAGCGGGCTGTCGGCGAAGACGTTCTTGAACTGCTCCTCGCTCTCCCGCAGCGCCGCCTCGGCGGCGCGGGCGGCGGTGACGTCGCGGAAGCTCCAGACGCGGCCCGCGGGCTGCTCGTCGACGAGGAGCGGGCGGGAATAGCGCTCGAAGATCCGGCCGTCCTTCAGGGGGATGGTGTCCGAGCTCTCGGCGTGCGGCGTCGCCCGGAGCTCGTCGATCACGCGCCGGAAGGCGGCCGGGTCCCGCACCTGGCTCATGGGCCAGTCCAGCGCGCGCGCGTCGCGCAGGTGCAGCAGGTGCTCGGGCGTCCGCCACATGCGGTGCAGCGTGGCGTTGCCCGCCTCGATCCGGCCCTGGGCGTCCACGACGAGGATGCCGTCCGTCGTGGATTCGAGGGTGGCGCGGGCGATGGCCAGCGAGCGGTCCCGCGCGGCCTCGGCCGCCTTGCGCGCGGTGATGTCCTGCAGGAGGTTCCGCCCCTCGAGCACCCGGCCGTGGGCGTCGCGCACGAACGTGGTCGTCTGCTCGACCCAGAACTTGCGCCCGTCCTTGGCCACGGCCCGGAACTCGCAGACGCCGTGCATGACCGTGGGATCGGCCAGCCAGCGGCGGTAGGTCTCCACCACGCGCGGCCGGTCCTCCGCGGCGACGAGGCGGAACGACGACTGGCGCATCAGCTCGGCGGTCGTGTAGCCGCCGAGCGCGTAGAAGGCCGGGTTGCAGTAGGTGAAGAGGCTGCGGCGGTCGGCGACGTAG